>NZ_JAUBVX010000041.1:0-60220 GCF_036706065.1 Microcoleus sp. A2-C3
AGTTTTTGAGTAACAGCTTGCCTGCTCTTCAAAGCCAGCTACTTTTAGCTGCGACTATTTTTTAGTCTAAACTACAGTTACTTAGCATCCGAGAGCCAGCTACCGTAATCTGATCTGTAAGAGAGTGCTTTGGGCTTTTTGGGGAGCGATCGGCTTCAAGGGTTGTTGCTGATTTCGACGATCGCCTCTCCTTGACGCAATCGTTCTAAAGCATCAGGTAAAGTGGCAGTCAACAATTGTTGCAGGTTACGGTTTGTGACATTGCCACAGGTTAACCACAAAATTTGAGGGGGCGATCCTAATCGACATACCAAATCGATGAAGTCGCTGTCTTTGGTCATAATCACAGCTTTTTCGGCTCGTGCTGATTCAAAAATTTCGGTATCTTGAGCATCTCGCAGTTGAATATCTCGCAACGCAACAGCTTCTAAATTAAAGTTATCTGTCAGCCAATTTGCCAGAGTTGGTGGCAGTTGAGCATCGATCCATATCTTCATGCCGTCAGTCTTGGGAAATCGGTACGTCGTGCAGCAAACAGCAAGCAAGCTTGAATATCTGCCAGCTCCAAGTCAGGGAAATCTTCTAAAATCTCAGTAACGCTGACGTTCTCAGCCAGCATTTCTAGGATGTCCGTGACTCGAATTCGCATTCCTCGAATGCAGGGACGACCACCACACTGACCGGGGGTTTGGGTAATGCGAGTTAACAAGCCAGTCGTTGAGTTCATCAGGGGTTGCCTGCAAGTTGCTTTGTTCGTCTCCATCTTACCGAGTAATTATGTCCAAACCTTATTTTTGCCTCAGTCCTGATTTTTTTTGCTAAAACGAAGTCATTACGAGTATGATTTAACTATAAGCAAAAAAGAAAGCCGCCATGAGGATTGAAGAAATTCCCCTCAACCAGATTCGCCGCCCCTTGCCGCGAGTCAACGACCAAACCAAAGTAGCCGCCCTCATGGATTCCATCCGCGAGGTAGGTTTAAACGAACCCATCGACGTGCTAGAAGTAGATGGCCAGTATTACGGATTTTCCGGCTGCCACCGCTACGAAGCTTGCCAGCGTCTCGGTTTAGAAACTATTCGCTGCAAAGTCCGCCGAGCTCCCCGTTCTGTGTTGCAGATGCACCTAGCTTGAGCAATTCATGACAGGCAAATATTCGATCGACAATCACCACTCACAACCTAAAAACCTATGACTACCAACAACCACAAACAACATCTGTACCCGACCCGCATCGATATGCCAGTCGCCACCCGCACTCAAGTAGTCGGGCTGCTCAACGCCACGCTGGCCACGACTCTAGACTTAAAAACTCAAGTCAAGCAAGCTCACTGGAACGTCAAAGGCATGGATTTCTACCAGTTGCACTTGTTATTTGATGAAATGGCGGGGGAACTCGAAGAATACGTTGATACCGTTGCCGAACGGATCACAGCTTTGGGCGCTTTGGCTGTCGGAACAGCCCGCACAGCCGCCGCAGATTCGATCCTGCCAGAATTTCCTTTCGACATCCTAGACGGCAAAGAATACGTGACTGCTTTGGCCGATCGCTACGCACCCTATGCCAAACACCTGCGAGTCGCGATCGACAAAGCAGGCGAACTCGGCGACGCTGATACCGCCGACTTGTACACGGAAATTTCGCGGACAATTGACAAGCGTTTGTGGTTCCTAGAAGCGCATTTGCAAGGTTCTGCCACAACTGCAACCGCAGCCGTCCGCGAACAAGTTGCCGTAAAATAGCCACAAAAACTCTTGTGGGGCGTTGATCCTAGCCCGCCACAGGCAAGATGCCTGTGCCACAAAAACTCTGATGGGGCGGGCCGAAAAGCCCGCCCCAAAGATGTATTTCCTTAAGGCTCCCGACAGTTTACGATCGAGAATATGTCCATTTATTAATTTGGATGAATTTTCGTGGCAGCTAATATTCCTGATTATGCTCCTCAACTGCAACGCCTGATGCAACAAGCCGGGATTTCGAGCGATCGAGAACTCAGCCAAAAAGCAGGAGTTCCCGAAATTCAGCTCAGCCGTCTGCGGCGCGGCTTAGCTTTGAAAACCCGAGCCGACATCCTGCTCAAAATTAGTCAAGCTTTGCAAATTTCCTTAACCGAACTGCTCGCAACCTTGGCCCCAGACTATGTAGAGTTAGAACCGCCCGCACCGACAGCCCTAGAACAAGAATATCAGCGCCTCCAAGCTTCGATCGCACAACAGCGATCGTCTTTGATGCAGGAATTCCAACTTGCTAGCGTGCAAATTTTAGAATCTTGGATGTTGCAGTGGCCGACGGCTGCCAGCAAAGCTCAGGAAAATCACCATTTGCCAGCCCAGAAACTGCTGCCGTTGCTGCGCCCCGTCGAGCAGTTATTGCAGCATTGGGGCATAGAGTCGATCGCCCCAGTCGGAGCCGAAATTCCCTACAACTGGCAACAACATCAACTCCTCGAAGGAACAGCCCAGCCCGGAGAACCCGTCAAAGTCCGCTACACAGGCTACACACAAGGCGACAAACTCCTCTACCGCGCCAAAGTTAGCCCAGTTTGATTAATAGCAGAAGGTATTCGGCAGAACAAAGATTGTCCCCCTCTCAACATTCACTCCCGGCGAAGCGCTGCGAGTCTGATCAGCGTTCCGATCCGCGACGATCACCATCTCTTGCACTCAAAAATATTCTCCCGCTCTGGGACTTTCCCTTTCTCTTATTTGGATCGGAGTCCGTCTCGCAGCTATACTAGCCCTAGTCTGGCTAGAAATTCTGACATTAACACCGCAAAATATGAGTCCTGTAGTTAAAATTATTCAGCCCTCTGGCATTTTAGACGGCACCAAGGCAAGTCAATTCCGCCAAGAGATTAGCGACCTAGTGGAAGCGGGAGCCGATGTGGTATTGATAGACTTCACTGATGTGACATTTATGGATAGTTCTGGTTTGGGCGCTTTAGTCTTGGCGCTCAAAACAGTCCGGGCCGCTGGGAGTCAATTAGTCGTCTGTTCTATCAACGAGCAAATCCGCATCTTATTTGAACTCACCAGCATGGATCGAGTTTTCGAGATATTTGTGACCCGCGATGCTTTTAATAGCAAAATTCTCTCTACCAGTTAACTTTTTTGGCTGCTGCCTTCTTGCTATTTGGTCGCAGATGTGCTGCAAAAGGTCAGCTAGCCAAAGTTCACCTTGAGTAAAGACCAATCATCATCAAAAACTGCTTTAGCGTTCAACTTTAGAATGTAGTTCAAAACCAGTTCTAACTGGTCGGCACTTGCACCGTTGTAAGCTGCTAGCAGGTCGATGAAAGGGTCAAGCCCCCAGATATTGCCGTCAGGTTGGTGGATCTCGTATACCCCGTCGCTAAAGATGTAGAGAGTGCTCAAATCCTCGACATCGCAGCAATTATCGACATAGGGGGCGTCGGGGAACATCCCGACTGGCATTCCGGGGGTTTTTAATCGCTGGATTTTAGCCGTGCTCGCAGGAGACTGGGAAATCAACACGGCCGGGGGATGGCCGGCGCTGGCGTAAGTTAGCTGGCGAGTAATGCGGTTGTAAACGCCATACCAGATGGTGAAATATTTGTCATTTTGGTAGCTCATCTGGAAGGTGGTGTTGAGGGCCCGCAAAACGTCGCTGGGTTTGTAGTAGTCTATGTTGGGGAGCGTGCGCGATCGCAGCAAATTCAGCACGGCCACAGAAGGCAGCGCCGCCCGCAAACCGTGACCGGCTACGTCGAGCAAGTAAATCGCCAAATAATCGGCATCCAGCCAGTTGTAGTCGAAGCAATCTCCCCCTAACTGCCGGGAGGGAATGAATTTTGCCTCGATGCTGAAAGGTTCCGTCATCGGATCTGGCAGCAGCGATTGCACGTACTCCGCCGCCTCGGCTAATTCTGCTTCCAGATTTTGCTTGGCAATTTTTAAATCTCGGCTGAGTTGGTGCAGCCGCAATCCCGCGCGTACTCTCGCCTGCAATTCGTTGAGCTCGATCGGCTTTGAGATAAAATCGTCGGCACCGGCGTCGAGCCCTTTGACTCGATCGGCGATCGAACCCAAAGAAGTCAACAAAAAGAATTGTGTAGTTGACAGATCTGGATCTGCCTTAACTCGACGGCAAACATCTATGCCCGTCAAGCGCGGCATGATCCAATCGCAAATTATCAGGGCCGGACGCAATTTTTGCGCCTGGGCTACACCGTCTTCGCCATTACTTGCTACTGTCACTTCGTAACCCTGTTTTTTCAGGGTTCTTCTCAGCAGTTCTTGAACAGCCGTATCATCGTCAATAACCAGAATTTGAAACATGGCACTCAGGTACTACAAGTCTTTCAAGGTCTGGGGGTCATTAAAAATATATCTTATCAGCGCGCTTGTCTGAGATAGAGTATAGTTTATTGACATCGCTTTTCAGGTAAATACTTTTTCCTGCCAGCCATTGAGTTCTATTTACGTTGAAATTTGATGGAAATTTGGTCGCGATCGAACTTCACCCCCAGTTTATACTCAGAATATAAACTTTGATGGACTTTTTTGGGCAGCAGGGCCGAATTGACATCTGGGCGGGACTTCTGGTATCATAAATAGCTGATTAGTGGATTTGACGTTTACTTTGCTGGTCGCAAAAGCTAGTCTTATAAAACTCCCATTCAATTTTGCCCGGTTTGACATTGCCCGCAGCCGATCGAGAATGTGGAAAATGACGCTGCCTGTGAATAACTCCGATGGGTGATGTTGGCCCGGCTTTTGGCAAAAAAGTTAAAAACGTAAAGTACAGGCAATAAAATATTTGCCTCTATTTTATAAAACTATAATTTCAGTGGCAGAGCGTGATTGAATTAAAAGGTTCCCAAAAGTTGCAAGTCCTAAAGAAAGCGGATCTTCAAATCAATACTGGTCTGAGTGCTTTAGACCCAGTTTTGTCGTGGTTTGCACAATTGTACGATCGGGCAATTCCCACCAGCGTGTGGATACGCTGTCAGTTGGCTTTGGCTGAGGGCTTTACCAATGCGGTGCGCCACGCCCACCAGGGCAAACAGCCGAATTTGCCGGTTGATATTGAGGTGACGGTGTGTACTGAATCTGTAGAGATTAAAATTTGGGATTCGGGCCCAATCTTTAATTTAGACCAAAAAATTAGAGATATGTCAGAAATCGATCCTGAAGCTTCGGGCGGGCGGGGGCTCAAGTTGATGAAAGACATCGCAGACAGTCTTAGTTATACGAGAACGGCTGATGACCGTAACTGTCTGTTGATCGTCAAAAACTATACTCCTATCTCCGAGATGGGCGACGAAGATGATATTTTGCAATTGCCGGACGAACTTTTGGGCTAATCGGCCGATCGGTTTTTAAACGCGCGACAGAGGATTTAGCCACAGTAGAATTGTCCGTTTTAATTGATTTAATTCTCGATACACTTCTTGTTTTACCCATTGGCCAAGAGCGTCGAAGGGTGTAAAAATTTGACCCACAGGCCAGCTAACATCTTGACCTAATGGCGTTTGATGGTTCCCCGTCAGGGTTTGAACTGTAATCATGTCGGGAAATCTAGGTTTGAGCAGATTTGTCAACAGCAGGGTTTGGTCGATGTTGTCGCCATTAAATTTGACTAAAAGATTGCGCCGGATTTGATAGCTATCTTGCACTAGGCGATTGGTGTCTTGCGGGGAAGGCGTAAATTCTACTTTAAAGACGGGGGAAATTTGCTCGGCCATCGGGATTGCTTCGGATGCCGCATAATTGTTGAAAGAGATCAGAATATTGCCTGCCCTTTCTACATCAAACACCGAACCGATCAGCAAGTGCAGTTTGCATCCCATGCTGTGCCCCATGCCGTAAACTGGAAGATACGAAGATTTGAGCAATTTAGTGGTATGCAACCTATCCAGGGCATTTTCAAATTTGTTGAGGACATCGCGGGCGATCGCAATATGATCCAAAGTATTCACAAACGGTGTTGCGACTACCACATATCCTTGATTTGCCACAGCCTCTAACAGCCAGCGATAGGTTAGTTGCGGTGCTGTCGCCACAAATGCACCGCCGAGAAAATGTACGATCGCGATCGGTTTAGAGGGAATTAATACCCAGTTGCCGGAAACTTCTTGCCAGTCCATAAATTTCATCAAGTTTAAAGTAAAAAGGCGATCGTCCTCTGAAGGTAGAAAGCAGAATTTTTGCTAAATTTTTGCTTTTATTTTCTGCTTCAAAAAAGGGTTTGCCACCCATTTTTTCATTCAATAAACTTTGCTCTTTACTTATATATGATATTTAGTATAACTGTTTTGGCGACAAATAGCACGGTGCGGGAACGCTTCTATTAGCGTCCTGTATAGGCTTGAAGCTAGTGGCAGAATAAATTAAGGCTGACATCCGAGCGCGGCTTTCAAAGATTTGTATATCGTGTCCCATCGCACGGCTGCAAGCCGCTGTAGCTGGTATTGCGGGTAATTGACCCGACAGGATCTTAACAGTCAAATACGGCTCAAAACCCCAATATCGCGTATTAACCAGTCTCTGGGCGATCGGCTTCGATTCGGCTTTATTGGCAGCACCTAATTTCTTGACTAAACCCGCATACAACTATAACATTCTTTAGGAAACATCCTTTAGGACAGCCCCCCGATTTCAGACGATCGCTGGCGATTTAATTCTGCCGAATGACTGATACCTTCTGCGGTTTGATGACTCAACTTTTCGTGAGACTTCATCCATTTCCACTTGTGCACAGTAGCTTGAGGATTAAGCACTGTGGTAGCGACGCCGTAAACAATAGTAGGCAAAACCTCCCGATTTAACCAACTTTGTCCCAGCTTTCTCATGTAGTGCAGTGCCAAAATTTCTCGGAATTTGTTGAGCCTTGGCAAAAGGGGCAAACTGTTAAAGCATAACTGTTCGTACTCATTGAGCGATAACTCTTTTTCTCCCCGTAAGCGTCGCAGTTGATTTTCCTTGACACACTCAGAAGCTATGCGCTTTTTCAGCCAGTGCTTATCTGTGAGAGAGTTTCCTCTAATTCGATAATTTCCCAAAGGTGCTGTCGCCGCTAGCAAGCCGTGCTTTTGAGCAAGTTTGGTAAATAACTCTGTATCTTCTCCTACCTCCCAATCTTCTGCAAACCCGCCTTCTTTGAGAAGAATGGAGCGATCGACTACCACAGAAGACGGGAAAACCCAAGGACTTTCGCCTGTCTCCTTAATCGCCTGCATTTCTGCTTTAGTTGTAGGATAGGTAGGAACGTAACTCAACTTGTTGCCGCGCTTGTCTAAATACCGCAAGGCATGAGCAACTGTTTTGACTTCGGGATTGTCTGCGAGCATCTTCAAACAAACTTCTAGCTTGTTGGGTTCCCAGGTATCGTCGCTGTCTAGAAACGCTACATACTTGCCAGTGGCCCGCTTGATCATTAAATTTCTAGACTTGGAAACGCCATAATTTTGGGGATTTCTATAGAACTTAATTCTCGAATCTTGCTTGGCTAGCCTAGCACCAACATTGCTAGTATCGTCCGTCGAGCAGTCATCAACAATTAAAATTTCTAGATGCTTGTGGCTGCCATTAACTACGGAGGCAACGGCCTCGGCCAGAGTTTCGGCTGCATTGAATGCAGGAATGATTACACTGACTTTTGGGCTGTTCATAACTTTAATTAGTTGTGGTTTGTTAGTTGTTCGCCGAAGTATAGTCTTCGCCACATATGATCCCTGAATTGGAATACGGAGAAAGTAAGGATTTTGCGCTGAAACTGAAAATTGTTGGCTGTGAAACGCACAGACTGCGATCGAGCGCGATGAAAGCTCGATCGGGTTTGAGCTGTTAACTCGTGAGTTAGACACCTGTTTAGTGCTCAATTAAAAAGGTGGTAAGTCTTTCGGCTTCCAGCTCCCGCACCAGGTAAGGGGGACTGGAACCTTTTAAAAGTTGCACCCGGATTGCCTACGTACAGCTAATATAACAGGCTTCAGATCTAAGTGCGATCGACTAGGGGACAAATTTCAGGAGGGGATCGCGGCCAATATTACGCTTGGTTTCTGGGCCGGAGAGCCGTCTGTTGGAGCCGTTGGGGCTGTAGCGAGGGCGATCGAAATATTATATAGGAATTTTGCAAGGAAGCAATTTTTACAGTGTTACTTTAAATTCTTTTGTAGAAAGGCTCCCTTTCTGCTCTGGAACGGTTAGTGGCAGCCAACTCGTTAAAGAAAAAAGGGAAGCCTCAATGTTTTATAATACTGTTCAACAACTGCAAGAAAGCAGCAGTGTCCGGCCTGCTATGTGCAGCAGGCCAACAGCTAATTAGTGAAATTCTTGATTTAATCGCTTCTGATATTTCATCCACTGAATTTTGTGTATAGTGGCTTGAGGGTTCAGCGCTGTTGTGGCAATTCCGTAAATCAGCGTAGGCAAAATTTCCCGATTTAACCAGCTTTCTCCGGCTTTTCTCATGAAGCGAGTTGCCACAATCTCTCTTAACTTATTGAGTTTTTTCAAGGGCGACAGATTTTGGAAAAAGATTTCTCGGTATTCGGTCAATGTTAACTCTGATTCACCGCGAATTCTGCGCTGCTGGTTTTCTTTAACGCAGTCTATGGCTAGACGCTTGTCCAACCAATATTTATCGGTTAAAGAGTTGCCCAAAACTCGGTAGTTTCCTAAGGGCATTTTTGTGCCTAGCATCCCGTGTTTTTGAGCTAATCTGGCCATGAACTCGGTATCTGCGGCTACTTTCCAGTCTAAAAATCCTCCGATTTCTAGGATAGCTTCTCGTTCTACTACTAAAGCTGTGGGAAAAACCCAGGGAAGCGCGCCATTTTCTTGAACGTTCTGCAATTCTTCTGTAGTTATAGGATATGTGGGGATGTAGCCGACTTTGTTGCCGCGCTTGTCTAGATAGCGGAGGGCGTGACCGACTGATTTAACTTCTGGGTGCTGTTTTAGGAGCTTCAAACATTCTTCTAGTTTGTTTGGTTCCCAGGTGTCGTCGCTGTCTAAAAATGCGATAAATTGTCCGGTTGCTGCTGAGAGCATTACATTCCGGGATTTGTAAGCTCCTAAGTTTTTTGGGTTTTTGTGATATTTAATTCGCTCGTCTTGTCGCGCCATGTCGGTGACGGTGTTTTCTGTGCCGTCGGTCGAACCGTCGTCAATTACTAAGATTTCTAGATTCCGGTGAGTGCCGTTGAGTGCGGAGGCGATCGCCTCGCCAATTGTGTTTTCGGCATTGAATGCCGGCATGATGATGCTGACTTTTTCTGGATGAGAACTTGTGTTTGTTCCAGGCGCTGCTTCTAAGGCGGTGCCGGCGCCGGGAAATGTAGGCGAAACAGTTGTGGCTTTTTCTGTGTTTGACTTTTTCTCGATCGCACCTGCGACATCTCTGTTCGCGATGTTTTTGGGCTCAAATCCGGGGATGAATACGCCGATGTTATCTGCATTCATAAAGGTTGATGGAGATGTTTATTTGAGATGATTTTTTGCTTTAATAGATGCTGATCAACAAAAATTTAATAATTCATCTCGTCATAGTAGCACTCTTCCCGCTCGCCTGCAACAGTTTTAGCTATATTGATTTAAATTTACGATAATGGGACTGAAAGTGTAGTGTATTTAACTAAAATATCGGAATTATTTGAATAGTAAACTTGTGGCTGTTAATGATTCTGATCATAGTTGAAATAGAATCTATGTCTTGAGGATGATGCTATTTAATTTTTACTGTAATGATAACTCGTCGATCGGAGGGAAAATGTTTTCAAAGTTGATCTGTACAGTGCGAATTTATACTTTTTTTCTAACAGTAATACTGTTAGGTGGCTGCCAGCAGCAGCTACAGCCAAAGTTGCAGCAGCAGCGCAGCAAAGAGGCTATGGCAGTTTCGGCTCACCCGCTGGCGAGCGCTGCGGGGCTGAGCGTGTTGCAACAGGGAGGCAATGCGGTGGATGCGGCTGCTGCTACGGCTTTGGCGATTTCGGTGGTGGAGCCTTTTTCGGCGGGTATTGGTGGCGGAGGTTTTTTGCTGCTGCGGCGGGCCGAAACTGGGACTGTGCAAGCGCTGGATTTCCGGGAACGATCGCCCAAACGAGCCACGCGGGATATGTACCTGGACAAGCAAGGCAAGGTGCGCCCAAGGGCAAGTCTGGATGGACATTTGGCGGCGGGCATTCCGGGGACTGTGGCGGGGCTTTATACGGTGCACCGCGAGTATGGTAAGTTGCCCTGGGCGCAGGTGGTGGCTCCGGCGATCGCCCTTGCCCAAAAGGGCTTTCCGGTAAGTTCGCGCTTCAGCAAGGCTACTCTGCAACGAAAGGATGCGATCGAAAAAAATCGGGCGGCGCGGGAGGTTTTTACTCGCGGCGGCGTTTTATACAAGCCGGGGGAGCTTTTGGTGCAGCGGGATTTGGCGCGGACATTACGTAAGATTTCTCAAAATCCGCAGAGTTTTTATACCGGGGATATTGCGCGGGCGATCGCCTCCGACATGACCAAAAATGGTGGTATTATTACTCTCGAAGACCTGAAAAACTATACGCCGATTTGGCGAAATCCGGTTTGTGGAAACTTTCGGGCTTACGAAATTTGCGCGATGTCGCCTCCTTCTTCCGGCGGCGTTCATTTATTGCAAATCCTCAATATTCTGGGCGATACCGATCTTAAAAGGTTGGGGAGGCAAAGTCCAGATACGCTACACTTGCTGGCGGAATCGATGAGGATTGCTTATGCTGACAGGGCCGAATATTTGGGCGATCCAGATTTTGTCAGCGTACCTGTCAAAGCTCTGACTAGCAAGAATTATGGCAAATTTCGCCGATCGCAAATCCAGATGTCAAAAGCCAGACCCTCCAGCCAGGTAAAAGCTGTTGATGCTGAAACTTTAAGCCGCTTTGTGCACGAGTCGCCGGAAACTACGCACCTGACGGTAGTTGACAAAGAGCGCAATGTAGTAAGTTTAACGTTTACGGTGAATGGGGGTTTTGGGGCTGGAGTCGTGGCTGCGGGTACGGGAATTTTGCTCAACAATGAGATGGATGATTTTGCTGCTGCGCCGGGAGTGCCGAATTTGTTTGGTTTGGTGGGCGGTGAGGCAAATTCGATCGCCCCTGGGAAGACTCCTTTATCCAGCATGACACCGGTGATAGTTTCAGAAAATGGCAAATTTCGCCTCGCTGCGGGGGCTCCCGGAGGCAGCACGATTATTACCACGGTGTTGCAAATTGTGCTGAATGTGTTGGTTTATGACATGAATGTGGGCGATGCTGTGTCTGCACCGAGAATTCACCACCAATGGCAGCCGGATCGCCTGATGGTGGAACGGGGAGGTTTTGATGCTGCGACGTTTGAGGAGTTGCGTAGGCGGGGACACCAGATTGTCGAACGTGATGGCTGGGGAAATGCTAATGCGATCGTCCTGACTGGTGATGGTTGGTTGGAAGGATCTGCCGATCGGCGCGGGGAAGGAGAAGTAAGGGGGTTTTAGTCATTAGTGCTGTCCCCCAAGAGCGAACCTTGTCATCAGTCATGAGTTGTTGTGACATCAAGTGGGGTCGATCGACCCCACTTGATATAAATTGCGGACTTACGCAGAAACCGGGGTTTTTCGGCAAAATCTTTTGTCAAGGGCGATCGCCAACCGTATAAAAACCAGGTTTTTTGAGTATCTAGTGCGTAAGTCTTGAAATTATTAGTCTGTCTACGTGTATTTCGGTATTTGTCTTTTTACGCTGAGGTTTATTGATTGACTAACTGCTAATAATTACCAGAACAATTAACCATCAAAGCCGTAAATTTACTTATATATAAAGTCATTGTAAAGGCACTAGACATTAATGCTTATTTAATGTGAAAATGAACTTGTGCATTAAATCAGCTTTGTTTTTCAAACAAAAAAATTATGATAAGTTCTCACAAAATTGCTGCCTTAACTGCTACATTGACTACTGCTCTCAGCTTGTTGGCAGCGCCAGCAATGGCATTTTCGGTAGGAGCAACTAATAACACTGAGACTTTAAAAAATAATTTGTTGGGAAAAAACACAGTTGGATTGAGCAATTTCTCTGTTTCAATTACTGGGAATCAGGCTGCTTTTGGTACTTTTACTAATGACCCTTTTGGGTTGCAGTCAGGCGTTGTTCTCAGCACTGGCAAAGTCATCGATATACCCGGTCAGAATCAAAAAGATAATCTCATGACCAACGGCAGTGATTTAAATACTGACTTTGGGCCAAAGGGCGAAGCTGGCGATTCAACTCAGCTAGACCTCAGCTTTTTTGCTGACGATACTGCTGAAAAGTTGTTCTTTGAGTATGTATTTGGTTCTGAGGAGTTTCCTGAGTTCGGCGGTTCTGAATTTAATGACGATTTTCAACTGTTACTGAATGGTCATAATTTGGCAAAATTGAGTGACGGGAAAATAGTTACAATTAATAATCTTGTTCCCGATCCAAATAATCGCTCTACAGATAACTCGGACTATATTAACAACCCAAGTTTGACAGGCATTGCTGCTAACATCATTAAGCTGGACGGTTTTACTAAAGTTTTAGGTTTTGAGGGTTTGCTCAAGCAAAATCAGACGAATGTTCTCAGCATCCGCATTAAAGATGTGGGAGATGGTAATTTTGATTCGGCTGTATTTATTAAAGGCGGTTCTTTGGGAACGATAAAAGCTGAGGCGGTTCCAGAGCCGCTGACTGTCGGGGGTTTGATCGCGGGAGGCGCTATGCTGGCTGCTGGGCGAAAGTTGCGCGCCCGGAAGTAATTAATAACGGAAGGAAGTTCGGCCAACGAGCAATGTACGGGATATAGCCTTTCTCAGAAAGATGAGGTATTATCCGGGATATGGGATATGGGATATGGGATATGGGATATGGCTATCCTCACCACGCTTGAGAACTGCTATATGTCGGGCAATTTATGAGTTTGAGCTTGCTGGAATTGGGCGGCTAGCTAATTAGAGTTTGCTTCCGACTGGCGGCAAAAAGCGCTAAATTTAAAACTTTGTGTTGCGTCGCAGATGAGAAGTTCCCACAATGGTTTGCTGATTTCGTCTCGGAGAGGGCGGCGGTAGAAATCGGCTTGCCAAATACGCATAAATAATTAAAAATTAAAATCTACAACTCGATCATTTTAATATAGTCTGGGGATACTGCGATACGATACCGATCTCCTGAGTGGCATCGGATTTCTATATTAGATATCTTGCAAAAGTCGTTTTAATCAAATTTTGGAACGGGCTCTCCGGCCCGTTCCACAAAAATATTTTTTTTGGGGAACGAGCATCTTGCCTGTTCCTAGCTATTTTTGCAAGAGGTTTGTAGCACTAATTTTCATAATTGATATTATAGTCCTGGACGCACGAGTGGCTAGAAACCGGGTTTTTTACGAAAAGACGCGCTGTAGCCTACAGATTAGGTAAAAAACCCGGTTTCTTTGGTTTTGATGCCTCCAAGACTTTATTATTTAAGATTACGAACCAAATACATATCCAATTCACCCTTATTTTTAGCAGGAATTTTTCCTCGGTATTCGCATTCACAAAAATCTTTAACTAATTCAAACGTTGCGTGAGAGATATTGATACTTCCAGGTACGCCGGAAGATTCCATCCGAGATGCAGTATTAACTGTATCTCCCCAGACATCATAGGCAAACTTCTTATTGCCAATTACCCCAGCAAGTATTGGGCCTGAATGAATGCCAATGCGGATATCCCAATAAGGAATTTTTTGTTGAGCTTTCTGCACTTTTCGCAGATCCATGAACTGTTGAATTTCTAGGGCAGCAAGTACAGCGTCAAAGGCGTGTGTTGGTCTATACTTAGGAATTCCCGCCGCACACATATAGCTGTCGCCAATAGTTTTCAATTTTTCCATAGAGTATTTATCCATGACGCGATCGAAATAAGAAAAACAATAGTCAAGTTCGTCAACTAACTCTCGCGGTGTCATGTTTTCAGATAACTGAGTAAAGCCTTTAAAGTCAGTAAACAAAACCGATACGCAATCATAATAAACTGGTTCCACTTTGCCGTTATTTTTGAGTTCTTCGGCAATTTCAACCGGGAGCACGTTCAACAGTAGCTGGTCAGATTTGTGCTTTTCGGCATCGAGCTCGGAATACAGCCTATTTATCTCTTTAAAGCGTTCAGCATTGCGGATGGCTGAGGATAGTTGCAAAGCCAAAAGATAGCCAATCCGCATATCTTCTTGAGTGTAAGCTCGCGGCTTGGTTGTGGCAAAATTAATTGTTCCTAAAACCTTACCTTCGCTTTCCAAAGGAATGATAATTTGCGAAGCGTAGGGGGACAAAATAGCAGTAGCACCCGCTTCTTGAATTAATTGAGGTTGACGTGTTATGAAAGCCTTGTTAATAGGGCAGCCCTCTGGTAGGGCAGCAATATCTACAGGGATATGCTTGCCAAATAAGGTCGTGCAAGCGTTAGTGCTGTGCAGGCAAACACTACAGTGTTCAAAGTCGAGCAACCACTTAGCTTGCTTGCCTACTACCCGCAAAATCTGATTGAGATCGAGGGTGCGGTTAATGGCAGTGGCAACTTCGTTGACGGCGGAAATGCGGATGGAAAGCGCTTGAGCTTCTGCTAACAAACGGCGGGCTGTTAACAGAAGTTGTTCTCGATCTTGATCTTCTAGCCGATCGCCCATAATATGGGTATAAAATATAGATTACAAAGCATCTATTTCGAGGGCAATGGAATCGGTATATCGGTTGACAAAGCTAAACAAGTCTGCTGTGGCAATAATCTCAAAGATTTCGGAATCATCTAGCCCTAAATCGCGCAGGTTTTGGTAATGAGTTTCTGTCATTTCCAGGGGTTTTGTAGCAGCCAGCAAGCCAAAGGTAATTACGGCTTTATCGCGTTTTGGCAAAGGGCAGTTGGCAAAGTCAGAAACCAGCGTCCGCAGGATTTCTTCGCTCATCCCCAAGGCAGACAATCCGTGTAGGTGAACTTGGAGAGCGTACTCGCTATTATTTGATTGGGAAATAGCGACGCCGACCATTTCTTTTAGCGTGCGGGGTAAGTCTCCTTGCAGGATTGTTCCCCGGAATTTTTTCCAATTTGCTTCTAATATGTCAGGGTTGATTGCCATTGACTTGAACAGGTTGGGGACGATGCCAAACCCCAATTCTGTCAATATTTCTTCGTACACTTCCTTGGCTTTAGGGTCTGTAAGTTGATCGTATTCTGTAAGTGGAAAGTGTGTCATTGTTGTGTTGAATTTTACGGTTGTTAATTTTGTTTTGGATTTACGCATTTGTTATTAAATGCTACCGAAAAGACGGCGTTACGCTCCATCTTGGCTTGAGTCCGATTGATGAGAAAATGCACCGCTGTCAGCAAACCGCGAATCTTGAAAATGAGCTAAGAACAAATTTGATTTTTGAGGCTGGATTAAATCTGCAATTAATTATAGCAATGACCGGAGCTAATAAAATTATGTTGCGATCGCGCCCTATTGCTAATCTTACATTGTCCCAATGGCTGCGGTCAACTATCGGCAATTGATCTGATGCGGTGCGAAATTTCACCAAAACTCTTGAATTGGATAATACTGCCTGCCGCGAGGATTTTCAGGCAAAAAACACTGCAAGATAGAGCTCCACCAATGCACTGAATCTGATGCTTCTGCACCCGCACAGGGGAAAAAACCAAATTCTGTCCGATCGAGTTTAATGAATTGGCACTCGCGCTCGATCGACCACTGATACCCCAGACAAGCTACGCTAACGCCTCAGACTGGAGTTATCATAGATCAACCGTCAACCTCTATCATCATCGTCGCATCATGAAACCTGCCCTCACACAATTTGGCAATCAAATGTCCCAACTCACAGGAGTTCGGGCAATTATGAAAGATATTATTGAAACTCTCAGAGCCGGCAACGGGCAGGAATTTATCAATTTGAGCGCCGGAAATCCGGTGATTTTGCCGCAAGTCGAGCAGTTGTGGCGCGATTGCACTGCGGAACTTTTGGCGGGCCCGGAATACGGCGAAGTCGTTTGTCGCTACGGTTCCAGCCAAGGTTATCAGCCGTTTATCGATGCAGTATTGGCCGATTTTAACCAACGTTATAACCTCAATTTGACCGATCGCAATATCCTAATTACTCCGGGAAGTCAATCAATCTACTTCTACGCAGCCAACGCTTTCGGTGGCTACACTGCACCACAAACAGACCTGAACGATCCAAAATCTCAAATCCGCAACCTAAAGTCGATCGTCCTACCGTTAAGCCCAGACTACACCGGTTACGGCGGCGTGAGCCTAATTCCCGAAGCAGTCATCGCCTGCAAACCCACCCTAGATATTGATGCAGCCGCCCACAGATTCAAATATCGCCCCGATTTCAGCCAACTTTCCATTGATGAAACCACCGGTTGCGTCATCTTTTCCCGTCCCTGCAACCCCACGGGAAACGTCCTCACCAACGACGAAGTGCAGAAAATAGCAGATTTAGCAGCCGCTTTCGACGTGCCGGTGTTAGTCGATTCCGCCTACGGGCCTCCCTTCCCCGCCTTGAACTTTACCGAAATGACGCCGATATTCGGTGGCAATATTGTGCACTGCATGAGTTTGTCCAAAGCCGGATTACCCGGTGAAAGAATCGGAATTGCGATCGGCGATGAAGGCATCATTAAAACATTAGAGTCTTTTCAGACCAATATGTGCATTCACTCGCCGAGATACGGACAGGCGATCGCAACTAGGGCCATTGCGAGCGGCGCACTAGCCGATATTTCCCTCAACGTAATTCGCCCGTACTATCAAAGCAAATTTGCAGTAGTTGAAGCAACTCTAGAACACGCAATGCCGAAGGATTTACCGTGGTTCTTGCACCGAGGCGAAGGAGCAATCTTTGCCTGGTTGTGGCTCAAAGATTTGCCAATGACTGATTGGGAAATGTATCAAGAATTGAAAAAAGTCGGCGTAATTGTCGTACCAGGAAGTTCTTTCTTCCCCGGTTTGCGCGAAAATTGGCAGCACAAACATGAGTGTTTACGGATTAGTTTGACTGCGACAAATGATGAAATCGAAACTGCGATGAAACGTTTAGCTCAATTGGTAGAAAAGGTTTATCATTCTTGATTTCTTCTACTCGTTACCAACAGTGCCTGGTGACGAAGATCCGGAGGCTCTGCCTCCTTTTTCCTAGCGGAGGCAGAGCCTCTGGGTATGGGTTCCCAGGCAGAGCCTTGGAACCAGTTAAACCAGTTAAAATAGCCCAGGTGCGTCTATTTGATGGTTAATATTTAGTTAGGAATTTATCGCAGAGCGATGCACCCTACAACTACAAGATCCGGTGCGCAGTGCACACCCTAAAAACGATCGACTACAATTTAAGAAATAATTAGAGGCACGGTAGTTATGGTAGTGCAATTAATCAAAAGATTACTCACCGTAGAAGAATATCATTTAATGGGTAAAGCTGGTATTTTTCCCCAGGGCGATCGCGTAGAATTGATAGAAGGAGAACTTGTACAAATGGCAGCCATTGGAACTCGCCATGCCGGATGTGTCAACCGCCTCAACCGACTCTCGGCTGAATTTCCCGCAACAAGAGCGATTATGGCTATCCAAAATCCTGTTCAGTTGACCGATCACACTGAACCTCAACCTGATGTAGTATTCCTACAACCCCGTGCTGATTACTATTCAACGGCACATCCTACACCATCAGAAGTTTTGCTGTTGATAGAAGTATCTGATAGTACGGTGGATTACGATCGAGATGTGAAAGTTCCCATTTACGCGCGATCGCAAATTGCAGAAGTTTGGCTAGTAGATTTAGAAGCACAATGCTTAGAAGTCTACCGCCAACCAACACCCAACGGTTATAGTTTAATCCAAAAGTTTTGGCGCGGTCAACAAGTTTCGCCTCTAGCATTTCCCGATTGGGAAGTGAATATCGACTTCGTACTCGGATAGATTCGGATTATAGGTTATAGAAAACATCCCCAATGCCCAATGCCCAATCCCTCCGCTTCGCTTCGCCCAATTCCCAATTCCCAATTCCTAAATTAAACCACCCGATAAACAAAACTCAAAGTCGCCCAAACCTTGACATCCAAAGCCAAATCATCCGTCGATATCCCCACTTTCTGCACGCCCGGAATGCTAGCCGCGTGCAAATCTTCCAATACAGCCCGCGCCACAGTTAAAGGCTTCAACAACACCAACGGCAAAGTATCCCTTGTTTGCTGCATTTCCGCTGCTATTGCTGCCAAAGTGCGATCGAACGGACTCTCACTAACTATAATCAAAGTTTCCGCCAACCCCAAAGCCCCCGACACCGCCAACCCCAAACCCCCAGCCACCGGTACTGTCAAATTATCCCCTGGGGCGATCGCCCGCGACATCCCTCCAGCCGCTTTTTCGCCCTGATAATTCACAGCTAACAGCCTTCCAGCAGTATCCGACGACAATACCGCAGCATAAAATGGGCGATCGCTGTCGTTATATAATCTGTACTGAATTCGACTGCCGCTTGCCACACTTGGTATACCAAAGTTAGTCGATTTCTCCGTTTCCCTGCTTAGAGGTTCCAACCGGTAATCACCACTCGCCCGCATCGGCTCTCGCTCCAACATCACCCGCGCTTGCGGCGCCAGAGTTGCCAACACCGCCCGCACCTTCATCTGCGAAGATGTCTCATTGACAGTTAGCCGCAGCAACTTCGCCGCCAGCAACGCTTTCAACTGTGGAGTCAACCGCTGTACCGCCACCTTAACCGCTTCTCCGCCGTCGCCCTGAGTATCGGGAATCGGCATTTTGCCCACAGAAAACAAACCGTAGCGGCCTTGATACAAAGCAGGCTCGTAAGCCACAGGAGTCTGAGCGACAATGGTTTCCGGGACTCTCCCGAATCGAAAATCTGCTGGTTGCTCGCTCCCTACGGCTGAAATTTGCGGTAAAGTCGCGAAAGCACTGGTAGCATCCACCCGCTCGATTCTTTCCAAACCAGAATCTAAAGCTACTGTCAAACCGATGTTTCGCGGTAATACTCGAATTTCTTCCCTCACCAAATCGCCGGCTGTTAATTGCTCGTTTGGAGGATCGATCTTATCTAAAATTTGAGCTTTTGCAGACAAGCCCGTGCGCGCCCGCAGCAAAAGTCGTGGAGTGTAGCTATCTTGTAGGGAATCGCTTTCGATCGATTTAACAGCAGAATCCACAGCAAACACCGAGCCCCCGCAGAACTCCAAAACCCCAGCAGACAACCCGCCCAGCCACAACTGCACAGTTTTGCCGCCATCTTCCACCGCCGTCACAGCGCCGTCAGCAGCAGCGGAATTCAACATTAAACTTGTCGCAAAATTCAGCGCCGGCGCGGTTGTTAAATTGTCATAGCGAATTTGCGGTTGCTGCGATAATCCCGCTATTTGCTCGACTGTGCGCGCCGCCCGCCTGAAACTGACGCTGAAACTGCTAGGGGGAGTCGCCAACCACAGAGTTTGGGTGAGCGCGTAGGTAAACAAACCCGCCGTAAATCCGTTCCACTCTTGTTCGGCGGCGATTTGAGAATTAGCGGCCGCGGCAAGTACGATAGCCTGAGAACGCAGATTTGGGCGGGAGTTGAGACCTTCGGCAAACGTTAATTCTGCGAGGCTTGGCTGCCCGATGGTGGGGCGGGGACGGGAACGAATGCGAAAGTTGCCGTTTTTGGGGAAACCCGGATAGGTGTAGCTGGTGTCGAGGATGGCGATCGCATTTTCTGTCGCGAGCGATCGTACCAACAGCAGCAGCGTTTCCTCTAAAATATCGTTTACCGATCGATTTGCTAACAGCGGCACCACGTCATCCGCCGGCACCAAACTGTTTTGCATTTTTCCCGGAGAGTCGCCAAAACTCACTCGGCTACCGCAGCCGCTAAAGTGAAAAACCACCACATCGCCTGGTTTTGCTTGTTCACTCAAATGAGTTACAAAAGCCGTCTCGATATTTTCCCTAGTAGCTTGAGCGTCAGTCAAAGTCAGAATGTCCGACGGCGCAAACCCAAATCGATATATCAGCAATTCCCGCTGCAATTGGACATCCGTCACACAGCCGTACAGGGGCGAATCTGGATATTGGTCAACCCCCACCAACAAAGCCAATTTACGGGCTGTTGGCTGGGCTAAAGCTTCCATGTAGCCTGAACCCAACCGCAACCACCCAGCTTCACTGATTCCCAGCGCCGCCAGCAACCGGCCAGCTTGCTGCAAAAATTCCCGCCGCTTCAGTCCCATTTTTCAATAGCTTTGGATTTTATGTTTTGAATTTTAAGTTAAATCCCTCCCAATCATCATCTTAGGGGAATTTAATTAGATTGTGACAGTTAATTATTCAGATAATTTTTAAAATTTTTAAGTTTTAACTTTTGAGTCTCAAGCTTAAACTTTCAAATTTAAAACTCAAAACCCAAAATTAAAAACTATTCAAAATGCCACCAATACCAAAGTTCAAGATTTAAATCTCGTAACTAAAAATATTCATAGCCTTCGCTAATTCGGCGGCAACTTCGGGTCTCGAAAACTGCGGGGGCGGCAATTTTCCAGCGCGCAGCATCTCGCGCACTTTAGTTCCCGACAAATGCACTCGCTGTTCGGGAGTGCTAGGACTTGTTTTAGTTGTAGCCATTTGTTCCGTCAGCGTGCAATAGAAAGCGTGCTCGAATTTCATCGGCACAATTCCCAATTCTCCTGGTTCAAATTCGTCAAAAATGTGTTGTGCATCGAAGGTGCCATAATAATCGCCAACTCCAGCGTGATCGCGTCCGACAATAAAGTGAGTGCAGCCGTAGTTTTTGCGAATTAAAGCGTGGAAAATTGCTTCTCTGGGCCCGGCGTAGCGCATCGCCGCCGGATTGATTGCCAAAATTACGCGATCTTTTGGATAGTATTTATCTAGCAGAATTTCGTAGCAGCGCATCCGCACGTCAGCAGGGATATCATCATCTTTAGTTGTCCCGACTAGCGGGTGCAAAAATAATCCGTCTACTGTTTCTAAGGCACATTTTTGGATGTATTCGTGGGCCCGGTGGATGGGGTTTCGGGTTTGGAAACCAACTATGGTTTTCCATCCTTTTTCTTTGAACAGCATTCTCGATTTTGCTGGGTCAATTTGGTATTGGGGAAACCGGACATCTAGTTCGCGTTCCAGCAGCCAAACTTCGCCTGCGAGGTTAACGGGCCCGGATTGGTCTACTACTTGGACGCCTGGGTGTTTGAGGTCGTCGGTGCGGTAGACGTTGAGGGCTTCTTCTTCTTTACTGTAGCGGTATTTTTCGGTCAGCTCCAAGATGCCGGCAAATTCGCCAGCCGGGGAGTCGAGGCGCACTGTTGTGCCTTCTTTGAGGGTGTCGGCGACTGCTTCGCTGACTGGGAGGGTGATGGGAATCGACCACGGGAGGCCGTTGGAGAGGCGCATTTCTTTGACTACCGATCGATAATCAGCTTCTCCCATGAACCCTTTGAGGGGACTCAGGGCGCCAATTGCGATCATTTGCAGGTCAGAGATCGATCGATCCGAAAGCTGGACTCGCGGCAAAACTTCTGCTTTGTCGAAAAATTCTTGTCTTTGGTCTAGTGTAGCAATGCGGTTGACCAGGATGCCGCCGTGAGGGGCAATGCGGTCTGAATGCTGGCTCATGTCGATTTGAAGTTGTTGATTTTAGCTGCCAGAGTACATACTACCAAGTGCGGGCTGTAAATCTACATTTTTTAATTTTTCTGGACTTGTGCAGAACGCTGGTGAAGGCTGGGGTGAAATTCTTTAAACTGCAAACTCGCACTCAAAACTCTCAAAGTTCCCATTAAGTCTGCACTTGAAATTGTTCCGGTTCTATTCCCCAATTTACCCAGCTAATCGCTGCTTTAGCTGTTAGCACCTGTGGCGGCACTCGCAAAGCGTGAATGTGTCCCGTACTCGGACAAGTCATCTTTAACAAATATATTGGCTCTATGTCAATCTCATTATCAATTTTCAATAAAGTATATTCTTGCCAAGTATCCAATTCTATTGCTTGTAATTCTTGACAAATTCTCGAATAGCCGATCGCCCCAATCAACACTCGCCGCACTTCCGCATTACGTTCTGTTAACAGCCATGCAGATTCCCAGGAATGCAGCGGAACTTCACCGATGGTTTCCGGCAGTAGCACGCCATGATAAGAATATACTTTGAAGTTGTCAGCAAATTCGATCGCTGGTTTACCTTCGGCGTGCAGCAAATATTCGCTGTCAAAATTAAGTCGTTGTGGACGATCGCACACAAAGCACTTTTTCTCAAACGGGTAAATCCACCCGCAGTTTTCTACTAAACCTTTAAAGGCTGAGTACAAAGAGCGATCGCACTCCAATTCTAAGACCTCAATACAAAAATCTACCCAACTTCCGTGACAGGCAGAAAGTTCGGATAATATCCAGTTATTATTATAGGTTATATTGACAAAAAATTGGTGAAATCTCCTGCCCAACTTCTTTGCTAATTTGTCAAAAACTTTGTCTTTAACATGGATTTGGAATTGACTCATCAGTTGAGCATACAGCGGGTTATAGAGTTGGCTGTAAATCTGGTTTTCCAGTTTCCGGTCGAGTTGACTTCTTAATGTATCATACAATTCATTATGAATTTTGTCTCGAATTTCGCTACCAGTTTCCAGACCAGAATCGCGTATCCTTAGCGGTTCAAGAGCTTCCAAAGCTATGTAAGGGCTGTCACAGAAAATAATTTCCGGTTCGCCCAAGCCGATGATGTGGTAGGCGGTGTTGATGGCGGCTGTCGCGATCGGGCGATCGACTGGTGCGATCGACAGTCCTATTTGCCGCCATTTTTCGCGATAAATGGGAGTTAGCGCTGCTTGTTCGGGAGTAAGTGCGATCGTTGGTACATTCATATTATTTAATTTTCGATTAAGAATTAATTAAATTCGTACTGAGGACTTCATTCCTTAAAAAGAGAGAAGGATTGACAACTCCCCAGCCCTAAAGGGACGGGGATTCATAAGACCATAATTTAAGTCTTACGGGTGCTGACAAATCACCCCTACTAACTCCACTTAGATCTAGTCCAAGTATTGTTGCTACTTTGCGACCAATGTTTGCACACCCATTGCAGTCTGCATTAATTAGCCACCCATTCGCTGTCCGATATAATCCACGTTTAATTCTTGTTCCAGAAGCTTTCCACCCTTCGGGTTTCGCACCGAATTTAGGCATTTCGTCAGCATCTAGAAACGAAGTTTTTGAGGTATAAGATTCTTCAGTTTCTATGAATTTTATTCCGTACTGTTCGCATAGTTGAGCAATTCGATCTTTTAACCTACCCGTGGGAATCTGAACAAATTTTTGATTCGTCTTTGTACCTAGGTTGATCGAATTTTTCTGATTCTTGTTCCATCCAAATATGACTGTACCAATCTTGGACGATACACAATAATTGATGACCTTACGAGCAGCTTTATTAACCGCATCCCGCATTGTTCTATTTCTGTTTTCGGTCAGCCGTTCCAGTCTTTTAGACCAGAATCCGTTATCTTTTCCAGACATCAAGGTTGCCACTCGTTTGTTGTAACCTTGGTTGATAGACTTTAGATGTCTTCCGTCTACGATGAATGAAGTCCCAATATTGCTAACACAAGTTATCCAGTTGTCCATCCCATGATCGATCATCAACACAGAATCAACGTTCACATCGGATTGGACAGCTTCTTTTTGGTAAACCAATTCCAGATAAAAACATCCGTTTCTGGGTAAGATCCTGTACTCCCGAATAGCAGAATGATTTAAGTTAGATGGCATGGTCAGATAGAACGAATCTATTCCAAACCAAGCTTTAACTTTGCTCCCTAATGGAAATCGTAACATTCCATCTTTTAATTTGACCGATCTACCTGTAAATGTAACCAACGCTAATCCACCTTGTCTGTATCCAGGCACTCTTGGACGTTGCGTCACTGTTCCTTCTTTGAGTCCAGTCAGTAATCCCAAATAGGACTTGAAAGATTCAGCAACGCTAGTCAATATCTGCTGTGCGGTATCTGAATAAAAAGCTTTGTAGTGGATGTTCTGATTTTCCGTTCCTAATACCTTGTGTAGCTTAGCTCTATTTGGAACCATCCCTGTCTTGAAGAAGAGTTGTCGGGAATAGTAAACTCCACAATTGATTAATTTAGAGGCTTCACTACACAGGAATTCTAAGACTGCTTTCAAGTCTTTGCCTGGACTGATTAGATTTTGCTGGCATCCATACATTCTGTTTTCCTCCTTGGTTTATATTAGCATAGTATTCGCAATTCCAGGGTAAAGTATGCATACAAAACAACCAATACAAAAAAAAATTGAAGGCGGTTGAAACCGCTACCGAGTTCCTCCTCATGTCTAAAGCCCGGGGCTTCCCTCTCGTTTTTTGGTGAAGTCCTGACTACAAACCTATTTTACGAGAGTTCTTAGATTATTGGTATAAATTAACAATTTTTTGCAAAACCCCTAAAAGCAGAGGAAGATTATCGAGATAATAAACATCATCATCAATAATTAAATTATTTCCTTCTAATTTAAGAAACCGCCAGACTACCCCCGAAGTTACGCAGCCAAATACGGCAGGGATTGAATTTTGTTTGCGTTGGTTAAATAACTGAGCTGCCACCATTTGTGCGGCACACTGTGGCAGACAAGATTCTATTTCTCCGCCTTTCGTTTGTCTGGCTGTAAAAAACGGAACTTTAATTTCAAAATCCAACGACACGCCAGACAGTAGAAAGTCGCATTCTCCATTCAATCCCTGAGAAATATCTACATCAAATGCCCAACCGGAAAAGATAGAAAATTGTTTGTTATTTTTTTCCCCCACCTCTAACAAAACAGGAGAAATAATCCGTTCCGAACGTTCTTTTGCCGTTGTTACAGCAGTGTTAGAACTAATTTCAAGGGTTCTCCAAAGCCATTGAGATGGTTCTAAAGGAATAATTTTGGTACTCAAAATCGGATTGAGTGATATATCCAATCCAAACCGATCTTTTAATTGTTGGAAAGTGAAGGAGTTGTAGGACATATTTCTCAAAGAAATCGGTGAAAATAAACATCACTTTGAGATAGAAAGCGAGTTGAAAAACGCCCAACTTGCTTGGATGCAAAAGTTACACCAAAGAAACCCGGTTTCTGCGATAAATCTTGGTTTGCTAGCGTCTAGGAAGAAACCGGGTGTCTCACCCCCCTGTGTAAGTCCTAATATAGCAACCATTGCAGAATTTGTGAACCTGTCTTTTCTTCCGTCTCTCGCGACGATCGATAACTAAATCCGACTTCCTTCTTCCTTCTTCGTGATGACTGATAACTACTGATAACTTATGACTTCTTCATTCTTGCTTTTTGCTTCTTCCTTTTTCGTGATGACTGATAACTAATGACTAATGACTAATGACTAATGACTTCTAAACATTTAACCACTGAACGAGTATCTTGGGCGCTGGCAACAAAATAATTAACAAAAGCCCGATCGCCAGTAACCCCAAAAAATCTCGCCTATCGTCCAATTCGCTGACATCATTCAACGCCGGTTCGTCGCTGAGGGGCGTCAAAAACAAAATAATTGCCCACAGCAGCAAACCCTGCTCCAAAAAAGACAGCAGCAGCATACAAATTCTGGCAAATTGCCCGATCGCCATACTCGCTTTTTGGCCAAACATCGCGTGTACGATGTGCCCGCCGTCGAATTGTCCCACCGGCATCAAATTAAACGCCGTCACGATCAAACCCAAATAACCCGCCACCGCTACCGGATGCAAATTAATCGCAGTTTCCGCATTCAAAGCAGCGCCCAAGGTTAACTTGCTCAACAGAGTCATCAGCAGCGAAAATTGCGGACTGAAAGACTCAAAATTCAACATTCCCGACTTTTCAGATAATGGTACAATTGTCGAATGATCCAAACCCCAAATCAACAACGGCACTGCCACAATTAAACCTGCAAATGGGCCGGCAATACTGATGTCAAATAAAGCTCGGCGGTTGGGAATTGGACTCCGCATTTGAATGAAAGCGCCAAAAGTTCCTAAGAAAAAAGGAATGGGAATAAAATAAGGTAAAGTTGTGCGAATTTTGTGGAATTTGGCAGCTAAATAGTGGCCGGATTCGTGCATTCCCAAAATTGCAATCAGAGCCAGGGAATAGGGCAAACCCTGGAGCAACATTGACGGGTTGGACTGCAAAATTTTTTCAGTAACTCCGGCAATTTGCGCTCCGACAATCGTAGTAGTAAATACCGTGATTAGCACCAAAGCTAAGGCAAAAAACGGCCTGGTTACAGATTCGGTTTTTACCGGAGTTTCCCCGGATTGGTGGCTGGGATTGGGAACTATGGCAAAAAAAGGTTTACCGCTTAAACTGTTTTGAAATATGACTAAAAAGCGATCGCCAAAATGCCGCTCCACATTCTCCCGAATCGCCTGATAAGCAGCCTCCGGGTTCGTGCGTAACTGTCCGCGACAAATTACAGCCTGTGGCCGAAATTCTAAATCTCGCAAAAAGTAAATTGACCAAGGAAAACAATCGCGCAAGCTCGCTTCTTCCTCAGAATCGATCGGGCGCAGGGGCAGTTTTGGCTCTTTCGGTTCAGTCGCAGAGCCTGCTAAGAGCGTTTCAGTGGAGCCGATAATTTCCTTGCGCCCCAACTGTACCAAAAACCAGTACAAAAAAGGGCAAACCAGAAAAGGTATAATTACCAACTCCGGCGGTACTGTTTTGCTGGCGCCGTTAACTAAAAGCCAACCGCTCCAAATCAGCGCCGGCGCCATCATTACCAGCCACAGCAGCCATACCGGGGTTCGTGTAATGCGGCTGGTGCTGCTCTGTAACAAGTAGTAAGATATAAACCCCAATACGAGCAACCATAGTAAAAAGAACATAATATTTATTCCATGCCTCTCAATAGTTCCTTGAAACAACAGAGTTTAGTCTCCAAACAGCCCAGGCTAGTGCTGGCAAATATCTTTGCTTTCCCACCTCACCGGGATACCCTGGGTGGGACAGCTTATTTCATTGTAGAAAACGAATCGAACATCCTGGTGGATTGTCCCGCTTGGGATGAGATTAATCAAGCCTTTTTGCGGGAAAACGGCGGCGTGCGGCTGCTGTTTCTCACCCACCGCGGCGCTATAGCCAAGGCGCGGGAGATTCAGGAAGCCACGGGCTGCGATATCCTGATTCAAGAGCAGGAAGCTTATTTGCTCCCTGGATTGAAGCTGACGGTTTTTGAGCGAGAATTTGCTGTGAGCGATCGCCTAAAAGCATTTTGGACTCCTGGCCACTCTCCTGGTTCATCTTGCCTTTATGATACTGGCAGTGGTGGAGTGTTGTTTACCGGCAGACACTTGCTTCCCAATCGAGAAGGCGCCCCGGTACCGCAGAGAACGCCAAAAACTTTTCACTGGCCGCGGCAAATTAACAATGTGCAGTCAATTATCGATCGATTTTCGCCTTCGACTCTGCAATATATCTGCCCCGCTGCGAATACTGGCTTTTTGCGAGGAAAAGGATCGATCGATCGAGCTTTTGAGCAATTAACCAATCTGGATTTAGCCGTTTGTTTGCACTCCCAGCCCGAATCCTAAAATAAAACCCTAGCTGTGATCTGATGCCGGCGATTATTACCACCGATGATTATGGAAAAAACCGAAAAACAAAAAATGCTCGCCGGCGAATTGTATTTAGCTGCGGATGAGCAATTAATTGCAGAACGCCAGCGAGCCCGCCGCCTCGCCAGAATCTACAATTCTACTCACGAAGATGAACCAGACAAACGGTTAGAAATCCTTGCCGAATTGTTTGGTGCAATCGGCCCGAAAGTTGAAATCGAGCCGCCTTTTTACTGCGACTACGGCAGCAATATTTATGCGGGAAACGGATTGTACATGAATTTTGGCTGCGTGATTCTCGACTGCAATCGAGTTAACATCGGCGAAAATTTGCTGTGCGCCCCCAACGTGCAAATTTACACTGCTTTTCATCCCACAGATCCGGAAATCAGACTTTCTGGCCGAGAGCTCGCCGCTGAAATTAATATTGGTAATAATGTTTGGATTGGCGGCGGCAGTATTATTTGCCCAGGAGTCACTATTGGCGACAATAGCACGATCGGCGCAGGTAGCGTTGTTGTCAAAGATATTCCCGCAAACGTCGTGGCTGCGGGGAATCCTTGCCGCATCATCCGGCATTTACCTTGATGTGGTACGATCGACTCACTGGCGCGATCGGCTCTTTGGAGTTTCACACAAAAATTTTAGATGTCACAACCGCCAGTTTGAGATTTTTCAGATAAAATCCCTCGGAAAAATCCGTGGCAAAAATCTCAAATCTTAAATCTCAAATCGCTTACTTTCTTCCTCCCGGTTTCCCCACTACCAAGCTTTTCTTATGACGACTGCAACAGTTTATCCCAACGCACCAGAACTCGGCACCGACGACTACATAGCAGTAGGTTTAGCCACCTGCTTCATCAAAGAAGAAGGCGAAGTTCATCAAGTAAAAGTAATCGAACCTATCCCCTCAGCAGCTTTGGAAGCAATTGTCAAGGGAATTCCCACATCTTATGAAATGGCTTGGGGGACTACTTTAGGATCGGTGTTCGACGGCGAATCACCCACAAGGCTGCCGGAATTCCCTGCCGAAGCCCAGTTTAGCGAAGAATTTGGCTTTCGGGCGATCGCCGCAGCCCGCACTTACAAAATCCGCCCCGAAGCTCAAGTTCACATTCCCCAGGGAACAGTTCGCAACGACTTTTCTTATTCTTTAGAACGCAAAAGAGTGCTGAACACCGAGCGCGTCATTCGCACTGAAGACAATGTGAAACAGCACGAACACACTCACAAGGTTCTTTAAACAAATCGCCCAACAGCATCAATTTAGCGAAAAAAGTTTTGAGATTTGAATTAAAATTTTAATAAGTTTTTTCTTCATTAATAACTCAAAACTTTTGATATTTTATGATTAAGGCAAAAGCCAAATATTTCAAGGTAGGGTGCGCCGTCCGCACCTTACCTAATCAAGATTTTATTAATAAAAACGCTAAATTTTAACTTAGGGTGCCCAGTCCACACCTTAGATGAATTATTAACAAGTATTGGTAAAAATATCAACAAGTTAATCTTTTTTTGAATTTCTCAAAAACATGGTAAAATTGTATTCCAGTTTAACAAGGTGAGCAGGCCTGCGGGAAAAAAAATCAAAAATCCCGGCAATTATTGAATGGTAGTAGTTTCAGACTACTAGCAGGCGGGCGAGTTCATCGCAGGTGATCTGAGAATTTCAATCTCACAAATTGGTCAAACCATGAGAAGCTTTGCGAAAGTAAAGTGGTGGAAATTAACTCAACTATTGCCAGCGAGATTTAAGGGCAAATACGATCTTCGCTACAAAATCGCGTTGTTAATTTTGGGCGTAACAATTCTGGCAGCTAGCATCGCTGGTTGTATCAGCTATCAAAGCGTTCGCCGCTTGATTATCAAAAATTTAGAGCGAAATGCTTTGTTAGAAGTTAAGGAGCGCGGTAACAAGATCGATCGCTGGATTGGCACGATAAAAAATGAGATCGAAACCCTCGCCAACACTCCTCCGGTGCGATCGATGAATTGGTCAGTGGCAGGGCCTTATTTAAAATCGGAAGTAATTCGACTGTCAGACTTCAAGCATTTCGCATTAATTGAACCCGACGGTTCTTATTTTACCACAAAATTTGGCAGAGCTTTGATTAATGTTAGCGATCGCCAACACTTCAAAAAGGCAATGGCTGGACAAGTCTATGTTTCAGATCCTACCATTTCTCGCACGCTCAAACAACAAAGTATTGTTCCCATTTCGGCTCCGGTATGGTCAAATCCTCTGGAGAAAAGACCAAAAAAGCCGATCGGAGTAATGAACGGTGTCATTAGCATCGATCGAATTGCGGAAGTAGTAGGAAAGCTGGAATATGAGGCGGGAACTTACGCTTTTGTACTGAATTCTCAAGGAGTGCCAATTGTCTATCCCGACGCTCGGTTAATGGGAAATATTGACAAAGCCGCTCCCAGTCTTTTAGAGTCCGCAGATACTAATTTGGCGAATGTAGTCCGGGAGATGGTTTATCAAAAAACGGGCATTGTACTAACTCAAATCAACGACGCCAGAGTTTATGTTGCCTATCTTCCTTTAGAACAAGCTGAATGGTCGATCGCCCTAGTAATTCCCAGCGATAATCTCGAAAAAGAACTGTTCGCCTTAAACATATTAGCAGCAGCTACCGCCGGACTCTTCGCCGCAGCTATTTTGGCAGCAATTGTAGCACTGAAGCTGTTTGCCGAAAATTGCATCCGCACTCGCACAGAAGCCATGATCCACCGCTTGACTAGCCGCATTCGTGCTGGCTTGCCGCTCGATCGCATCCTGCAAACTACAATAGACGGACTCGGTACCCTGCTAAAGCTCGATCGAGCAATTTTCGGCTGGTACGACCCCCGACACGATACTGTAGAATTTTGCTGGGAATATTGCCGGCAAGGTTTACCAGGGCGCTTGGGAATCTTCGGTGCCCAAACAGGGCCCTCTGGAGATTTAGCAGCAAGGCTGCATCGGTGCGAAACGATACTTCTCAAGAAAACCTCCGCCCCCGATGCCACAGGCTCTCAGGAAGCAACGCATCTCGAACTCACAGACAACCACTACGCAGCAGTACCCGTACTGACTCAGACTAATCGGCTGGGATATCTGTTCGCCTGTGCTAATCGGCGGTTTGCAAGTCCCGACGAAGTGGAAGTTTTGGAAACAATTGCAGACTCACTGGCGATCGCAATTTCCCAATCCCAACTCCACGGGCAAATTCAACAAGAACTCAAACTTTTAGAAGAAGTATTAGCCCAACTCAGAAGAACCGAAGAGCATTTAGTACAAAGCGAAAAAATGACAATAGTCGGTCAACTCGCCGCCGGAATTGCCCAGGAAATTAACAACCCAATTAACTTTATTTACGGCCGCCTGATTCACGTCAACGATTATATAAAATATTTGCTGAATATAATTCGCCTCTATCGCGAACAATATCCCCAACCAGTGCCGCGAATTGCCCAACAAATAGAAACCTTCGATCTAGATTTTATCAGCGAAGACTTGCCACAAATTCTCAATTCTCTGAAAATAGGAACCGATCGCATTCGCCAGATAGTCCTGGCTTTGCGGAACATTTCACTTCCTGACGAAGACAACAAAGAACGCGCCAACCTTCACGAAAGCATCGATAATATTCTGCTATTGCTCGCTCATCGGCTAGATCAAAAAATATTAATAGTCAAGGAATACAGCAACCTGCCGCCAATTTTGTGTTATCCCGGTCAACTCAGCCAAGTCTTCGCTAATATCCTCAGCAATGCAATTGATGCTGTTAACAGTCTTGACAAATTCAATCAAACTATTACAATTAAAACAGATATTGTCGAGCATTCTACAGGCAGATTTATTGCAGTATCGATCGCCCACAACGGTTCTCGAATTCCACCGGAAATTCAACAGAGAATCTTTGACCCGTTTTACCATACTAAATCCTTGAAAAATTTTACAGGATTGGGGCTGTCGGTTTGCTATAAAATTATTGTAGAATTGCACGGCGGGCGCATGAAAGTTCAATCTCCAGTGCAATCTCAAAGTCAATCTCAAACGGGCGGTGGTGCTGAATTTATCATAGAATTGCCGATATTTTGAACTACCTTCACTAATACCATTTACAAAAAAGCTTACTAGAACATTTTTTTTTATCGTCCATTGAAAAGAACAGGTACATCGTCATTAGGCACGAAAAGTTAATAACTTAAACAGATCCTATAGTCCTTTCTTCTATAATCTCGGAAGTAAAAGGAGGCTCTGCTTGTCAACTGTCAACTGTCAACTGTCAACTGTTAACTGTCAACTGTCAACTGAACTCTTACCCATTGTGACAGGTTGCTGATAATTAGAAGTGTAACCGGATAAAATTTTTATACTCGGTTGGGCGACTCGTAATGTTAAAGAAAGACGCACTTTACCACTTCTATTATAAATAGAACGATGTACAAGTTGATCCGTAAATAAAATAAACTCACCCGGTTTTAAAACTACCGCGTTCGCGTTCTCTTCTACTTCCTTGGGAACTCGAAAAAAATGATTCCCACTAAAAGGATCGGTGATGGTAACTTCACACTTTTCGAGTTCACTTTTCGGGATATATTCAAACCCGTTTGTCTCCGTCACTTCTGTTAAACCAATATAAATATTAATCGTTTTTCCATCCCCGGTAAGTAAATTAGGATAAATATCTCGATGCCAAAAAGGAATCAATTGACGTGAGGGATAATTCACCCATAATTCCGATCGCCATAATTTCAAATTATCCCCTAAATAAGCTGTCAGTATTTTCAATAAATTCTCATCTTGACACAGGTGCAACACCGCAGCAGAATCTAAATGTCTTTCCATATAAAATTGGCGTTGGTAACATTGAATGACCATCAACATAAGTGAACCAAATTGTAACCTCAAAAGGGCTTTTAATGCCTGAGTCAATAAAATTTTAATGGGCGGTTTTGGTAAAACTTCCTTAAAAATACGATCGCAAATATTCGCGAGTTCATCCTGATTTAAGTTGAGAGCATAAGGCCCCCATATCCCATCAGTAGCATCATGATTAATTCTCTCTTTCTCGACGGCTTGACTACAGCCAGTCCATAATAAACTTTTTTCCCATAACTCTTGACATAAATCATTATTTTTTGCTAATGTAGGCAAGGTTATTTGTTGTGCTGTTTGATTTAAAAATTTACCTGTTGTTAACTCAAATTCTGGAGAAGTTGCACATAAGAGACTACTATAGGCTCCCTTTTCTGGACTAATTCCTAAGCCGAGATATTTACTCAAACTATGACCGATCGTAATATTAGATTGTACAAAACCCGGATGAACCGCGTTAACTGTTACCTGCGTTAATTTTTGGGAAAGTTGTCTGGTTAAAAGCAATAGACAAAGTTTTGACTGGTTATATGATTCAATAAAATTTAAGGGTGTTTTTTTAACGAATAAATCCCACTTAATTCGAGTGGGTTTCAATGCTAAATCTGAGGATACTATAATCACGCGACTTGGGGCGGATTTTTCTAATTTATCTAATAATAAATAACTGAGGAGAAAATGACCTAAATAATTGGTTCCCCAAATTAACTCAAATCCTTCTTTAGTAACTCCTCTTCCGTCGAAGATTCCGGCATTATTGACGAGGATATGTAAGGGCAAATTTCTGTCTTGAAATAGTTTAACACAGTGACGCACTGACTCTAATGAGGCAAGATTTAAGGGTAAATATTCTATATTGGGATTTCCGGTAGTTTCACGAATATATGCGATCGCTTTTGTCGCTTTTTTCTGGGAACGACAAGCAATAAAGACATGATATCCCAATTTAGCTAAACCTAAAGATGTCATTAAACCCACACCGGAATTACCACCAGTAACGAGACAAACTTGCATAAATTAATTGATTTTTTGATGTTCTTGAGAGTTATTATATTACGGTTCGCGTCCTAATTTTTCAGGAAGGCTATCACATTTCCTGGAATCGTTTCGCGGGTTTTATAGCCTGACAAAGCACAAAAATCATAACCTGCTTAATCGGATGCTGATTTAGCAGGGTGGCAAAGTTAACATTTCCTAGTACATGAGCACCTGTTAAATAGTTTAGTCCGTGGCAATTTTACCAGAAATAATAATGCACAATTAATGGCGGTTCTCGATTAAGGGCGATCGACTAAAGAGCGAATTTTGCGCCACCAAGCCGCCGGCGAATCCTCCCGGCGGTACGCGACATCAAACATCGACAAAATTAGCGGTAAACCCCCCACCTTTGCACTCATCAACAAGTGCATTAGCAGACAAAAAACTAATACCGCCCAACCAGAAATGTGCAAATAATACCAAACCTGGGTCAAATCTCCAGCCGGTAGCCATTCTTCCTTAACCATACTCCCAGAGGCGATCGCAAAAGTAAGCGCTAACAACATCAACGTATTCACGATCCGGTGCAAACTATACCACCAAATAGGCTTTCCCAACTGAGTTAGTTTCCCAAAAGAATCCGGCTGCACCAAGCGTTTTTTACCTGCGAGGAAACTGTACAATGCAAAAGTCGGCATGACTCCTAGCAGCAACATCTTACCAAAAGTGCCGTGAATCCCGATAATATCTGCAATTCGAGGCACGGGCACTTTGCCGAACCGCCCGTCATAGGTGTTGTACACCAGAAATGCGGTCAAAATTGCTAAAAGGGCGATCGCAGCATTAAGCCCGTGCAGTAATCTGAGCAGCAATGGCTGATACGGTTTAGATGGCGGCATTCTCAATTTTGCTATGCGATCGATAGTCTTTCATATAATACAGCTAAAGGCGGATTTTTTCAATCCCCGAAAATTGTGAAACAAATGTGATAAAAAAATGAATGGATTATGAGAAAAACCTATTTTTATCAAAGTTTAGTGTAAAGTAAAACAGTCAAGAGAAATACTTTCCCTATAACATCTAACAGTTTACAAAAATGGATGCAGCCACTACCGTCTTCCTTTCCTTGGGACTAGCAGCAGATGCTTTTGCTGTGGCTGTTTCGAGCGGCACAGCAATTAAACATATGAAGGTTAATAAAGCTTTAAAAATCGCCTTGTTTTTCGGTGGATTTCAAGCTGTGATGCCCATAATCGGATGGTCTATCGGGCTGACTTTCAGTTTTTTGATATCTGCGATCGACCATTGGATCGCTTTTGGCCTTTTGAGTTTCATTGGCGGTAAAATGATTTATGAATCGCTGCAAATTGAAGAATGCCAGAAAAAATTTAATCCCTTAGATACGGGGACTTTGATAACGCTGTCGGTGGCGACGAGTATCGATGCCCTCGCCGTTGGTATCGGATTTGCGGTTCTGAAAGATTCTATTGCTCCGGCGGTGACTGCGATCGGATTTATTACTTTCTTTTTAGCCTTTGCTGGTGTGTTTGTCGGTCACAAGTGCGGCAATTTGTTTGCTAATAAAATTGAAATTTTGGGCGGAGCAATTTTGATTTTTATTGGCAGTAGAATCTTGTTTCTGCACTTGACAGAAGTGCCATTAGTCAGTTGACAGTTGATAGTTGACAGTTGTCTGTGGGCAGTGGGCCGTTGACAGTGGGCAGTAGTCATTAGATACTGACTAACAACTATCAACTAACAACTATCAACTAACAACTATCAACTATCAACTAACAACTGTCAACTAACAACTGTCAACTGTCAACTGACAACTGTCAACTGACAAAAAAATGGTATAACAGAAATATTGCATTAAAGGACAAAAATTAAGTGCTCAAACTTTACGGCGGAGCTCGCAGCAGGGCCTCAATTGTCAAGTGGTATCTCGAAGAAATAGCGGTTCCCTACGAATTTGTCATGCTGGATATGCAAGCAGAGGAACACTTGCAGCCAGAGTTTCTTGAAATTAACCCGATCGGCAAAGTACCGGCAATTGTGGACGGAGATTTTAAACTTTGGGAATCCGGCGCAATTTTGCTGTATTTAGCTCAAAAATATGGTAAAATCCCCGAAACTTTGGAGCAGCAAGCTCAAGTTGTGCAGTGGGTGATCTTTGCTAACGCCACCCTGGGGCCGGGAATATTTGTCGAAGCCAGCCGGGAACGCGAAACCCCGAAAATGTTAGAACCGTTAAATCGCATCTTCGAGAAACAGCAGTTTTTAATGGGCGATGAATTCGGTGTCGCTGACGCTGCTGTCGGCTCAATGTTGGCCTACATTCCGATGATGCTAAAACTTGACCTCAGTGCTTATCCGGCTGTGGTAGATTACATCAAGCGGATTTCGGAAAGACCGGCATTTAAAAGTGCGATCGGTAGCTGAAGCCATAAAGCAGAACGAAACAAAACTTAACAGCTAAAATCAGGGGCAATTGGTGAATTGCCCCTGATTTTTAATGAAATGAAACTTATCTGAACCCGACAGCCGCTTGCCAGACAAAAGCCAGCAGCAAGAAAAACACGGGAATGACCGGCAAAACATTAACCAAAGGCTCAAAAATCGAATAAGCTTCGGGCAGTTTTGCTAAGAGTAATGCAGCTTCCATGAATCAACCTACCTATCCAACAGAATTTTCATAATTGTCGCATATCTTCACCCAAGGCAATCATTATCGATCGACACTCGGTGTCAGCCAGTGGGCAAACTCTTCGGTAAATCGATCGGCCAAAATCGCCTCCCGCATCCTCCCAGTAAAGCGAATCAACTCCGTGACGTTGTGCAGCGCCAGCAAAGTATAGCTGAGTGCTTCCTTAGCCCGCGCCAAATGCGCCAAATAAGCCCGACTGAATTTTTGGCAGGTATAGCAAGGACAAGACTCATCCAGGGGAGCAAAATCCTCCCGAAACCGAGCATTTTTCAAATTCCAGCGTTCCCCGCGCACAAAAGCCGTCCCGTGACGCCCCAGTCGAGTCGGAATCACGCAGTCAAACATATCTACGCCACTCGCCACAGCCAGCGCCATTTCGCGATAGGTGCCAATTCCCATCAAATAACGGGGCTTATTTGCCGGCAACAGGGGCGCAGTAACTCTGACAATCTCTGCGATCAAATCCCCCGATTCTCCGACGCTAACCCCGCCGATCGCATAACCGGGCAAATCTAAGTCTACCAACTGGTTTGCCGCGCGCGATCGCAAATCTGGGAAAACGCCCCCCTGCACGATGCCGAACAAAGCTTGATCCGGGCGCGAGTGAGCCTGCATACAGCGTTGCAGCCAGCGGTAAGTGCGATTTGTCGCCGCCTCCACCTCGTCCCGTGTAGCCGGGTAAGGCGGACACTCATCAAAGGCCATAATCACGTCAGCGCCTAACTCGTTCTGAATCTCGATCGACTTTTCCGGTGTCAAATTAATGATACGGCCATCGCGGGGGGCTCGAAAAGTCACCCCATTCTCCGAAATAGTCCGCATTTGGCTCAAGCTAAACACCTGAAAGCCGCCCGAATCCGTCAGAATCGGGCCAGGCCAAGCCATAAATTTGTGCAATCCGCCCGCGCCCGCGACAATTCGTTCCCCCGGCTGCAAGTGCAAGTGATAAGTATTCGCCAAAACCATTTGAGCTCCCGCGTCTTCTAGATGTGCCGGGGTCAACGTTTTGACATTAGCCAGCGTCCCCACGGGCATAAATTTAGGCGTTTCCACAATACCGTGGGGAGTGCTAAAAACCCCTGCACGTGCTTGGGTATGGCTACAGTTAGCCTCACACTTAAAAGAAAATCTCCCGTTGTCTTCAGTCATTAGTCTCCGTCGATGCTTAACCGCTACTGGGCAGTCCGTGTTATCTAATCTATTGTTGTTGAGATTGAGACAAAAAACCCATGACGGGACCCAAAAAACCGAGACCAGCCCGGACTCCTCTCATAGATGCCCAAAAATTTTAGACCAAAATTTAATCTCCCAGATTCATCTGTAGAGTGAATCTAAAATCTAAAATCTAAAATCTAAAATCTAAAATCGACTGACTGGTGATTAAAACGGAGAATCATCCTCATCTAATTGCAGATCCCAGTTGCCTGAGAGTACCTGATCTACAACCGCATCCAAAGCCGCAGCATCCAAATTCCGGGCGACTTGCTCTTGCAAAGGATTGGAGAGGGGAATTAAACGCAACTGTCTTCCGTCTTGAATCAGGTCAAAATAAGCACCCTCATCAGGGGACTGTTTCAGTTCTAGGTAATCAAAACTATACACGTTCAAATAAAGCGCATGGTTGGCAATCAGGGTAGAACGGTGGGGGTTGGCGAAGACTTCGAGCACATAACCTTCTCCTTCGCTGTAAATCTTGCCATCTTGGATGTGAAGGTAGCGGACACGTCCTAAATCAAACAGCAATCTTTTGATATCGCGCTTGTTGACGACAATGCCTGTATCGATGATGCAAGGAGCAACTACCCTGTTATTCAATTGGTCGTGACTCATGGATTAAAAGCCTCTGTTGTAGTATGTTCCCGTCTTGGAAATCAGGGAGTTAGCTAGAATTCTTGGGAAGGGAAACGCGGATCTTCAGTTTAGTCATTTTAGATACGGAGCTTCGGGATCGCTGCCGGCAGAGGTTTTCCGGGGAAAATATCTCGGACAGGAGGAATGCCCGATCCAAAAAACTAGGGTGTTACAGCTCCAATTCTGGCACACGCTAAGGGATTGACAACTGCATATCAGATGAAAAATTTTCTATCTTATGGTGGATGATAAATTGGTTCGCTCTACAATCGACTTTTTCCGGAATCAAGGCGCTGCCATTGCAGCCGCAGTCGCGTTTTATACTTGTTTGCCGGTGCCGGTGTCTTGGACTTTGGAGTTTCGGGGCATTGCTCGCTTGGCTCCGGCGATCGGGCTTTTGATTGGCGGGATGCTGGGACTGGCAGATCTTGGGTTGCATTTGTTGGGTATGCCTGCTCTGACTCGATCGGCATTAGTAGTAGTTTTGGGCATTGCCATCACTGGCGGGCTGCACCTAGATGGAGCAATGGACGCGGCGGACGGGCTGGCCGTCCCCGACCCGGTGCGCCGGCTGGAAGTGATGCGGGATAGCGTTACAGGGGCTTTTGGGGCGATGGCTGCGATCGCGATCGTCCTACTGAAAACTGCCGCTCTCTCGGACTTGAGTAACTATCGGTGGCTGGCTTTGATGGGTGTGGCAGGTTGGGGGAGATGGGGGCAACTGGTGGCGATCGCCCGTTATCCCTATCTCCGCCCGGAGGGTAAGGGAGCTTTTCATAAAGAATCGATTTATTCTCCGTTTGATTTTATCCCAGGAGTGCTGTTGCTGCTGAGTTTGAGCGTACTGCAAGTTGTCTTGTCGGGCGATCGGTGGCTGTTGGCGGTGGGGATGGCTTTGGGCGGAAGTGCGATCGGAATTTTTGTCGGAGCCTGGTTTAACCACCGTTTGGGCGGCCACACGGGCGATACTTACGGTGCTGTAGTCGAGTGGACGGAGGCTTTGTTGCTGTGTCTTTTGGCGGCATTGGAAGGTTAAACAGTTGACAGTTGACAGTTGACAGTTGACAGCGAGTTTTTAGCATGGAGATTTAAACAATTAATATCAAATCCGGTAGCATCGGAATTGTAAAATCGAGTCATATAAAATCCACGCTTCATAGTCCTGTATTCATCTCTCTCTAATCTTCCTCTGTGTTCTCAGCGCCCTCTGTGGTTAAATCATTCCGATGCAACCAGAAACGATTTGATAGTTGATAGTTGATAGTTCACAGCGAAAATTAGCTCGGAGTTTTTACTGTCAATTGTCCACTGTCAATTGTCCAATGTTAACCTTGAGCGCGATCGACCGCGGCCTGCAATTTTTCCGCCAGTATCCTAACGTGCGGCTCTTTTAACATCCCCAAATGGTCGCTAGGGATATCGTGAATCTCTATTCCTCCAGTAACTACCTCGCCCCAACCCAATTCGCGATCGGCACCAAACAAGATGGCACTCTCAACCGCTTTGAAGATAGTGGCTCGACCAGAGTAAACTCCCGCTACATAGTGTTTCAATGCCTCTTCATTGAGATCTCCATGAGTGAAATTTTCCAAATAAATCGGCAAGGGACACCCGATTAATCGGTAAAATTTGCACAAAATTCTATACTGAATATGAGTAAGCATCTCGATTTTTCCCATCAGATTGCTCTTCGCTTTATTCAGAAACACACCTGGTTTTAGCCGTAACATTTTCATCACCCGTTGACCGCTTTTTATTTCAGGCAAATTTTTGAAAGCATCCGGGCCGTAAGTATCCAAAAATCCCAGCAAAGCTACCTTCTCACCTTTCGCATCGAGCTGTCTGGCCATCTCAAAAGCTACCGTCCCGCCAAAAGATACTCCTAACAGAAAATAAGGCCCGTGCGGCTGAAAAACTTGCATTTCTTTGATGTAATAAGCTGCCAATTCCTCAACTCGATTGGGGGGAGCCAGTTTTTCATCCATAATCTGGGTAGACAGTCCCAAAACAGCTTGCGATCGATCCAAATAATTCAGCAAAGGACGGTAAAATTCCAATCCTCTGCCGAGCGCATGAATGCAGAACAAAGGGGGTTTGTAACTCCCTGTTCCCGGTTGAATCACTACCATTGACGGAGACGGTGAAGACCATTCCGGTTCGCGGAGAATGTTAGCCAATTGCTCAACTGTTGGCGATTGAAACATAGCAGAAAGCGGTAGCTTTTTCCCGAAGAGTTTTTCAATTTCAGCTAACAAACGCGCTGCTAGCAGCGAATGTCCTCCTATCTCGAAGAAATTGTCCCTGATACCAACTGAATTGATGCCTAAAACTTGTTCCCAAATTTGCTGCACTTGGAGTTCTAACTTGTCGCGGGGGTTAATAGCAATTGTTTCATTGGATGGGACGCTGGCAGATTGCCACTTTTGACTTGCCAAAGCGCGGCGGTCAACTTTGCCGTTGGGGTTCAAGGGCAAAGCGTCGAGGAACACAAACCCAGCGGGTATCATGTAGTCTGGCAGTCTTTTTTGCAGGAAATTTCGCAGGGTAGCGGCGGCGAGAATTTTGCCCTCGCCCGCGACTACATAGGCTGCGAGACATTTATTCCCCGAAGCATCTAACTGAACGGCCACAGACACTTGACTCACATCTGGATATCCGGCGAGTACCGCCTCAATTTCTCCGACTTCTATGCGGAAACCGCGAATTTTTACCTGATTGTCAATGCGTCCCAAATACTCGATGTTGCCATCGGGTAGATAGCGGGCTAAATCCCCTGTTTTGTAAAGGTGATTTGCAGAAGGAAGAAGGCTTGAAGCCGATCGCTCTTCGGCATTTTTCCATCCATTTTCTTGGTTGGCGATCAAAGGATTTGGAATGAATCTTTCTGCTGTTAAATCCGGGCGGTTGAGGTAGCCTCTGGCTAAGCCTGCGCCGCCTGTATACAACTCACCCGGAACGCCGATCGGCACTGGCTGCAAGTGGCGATCGAGTATGTACACTTGAGTATTGGCGATCGCCCGCCCGATCGGAACGGAATTGCTAATTTGACTGTCTGGAGCGATCGCAAAACAGCAAGTAAAAGTCGTATTTTCGGTCGGCCCGTAGCCGTTAATTAATTGGCAGTTTGGAGCCTCTCTCAGCATTTTATGGACGTGGGGAACAGATAAAACATCCCCGCCCGCCAACAGTTGCCGCACACCCTTTAAATCCTCAATCCGCTCGTCCACCATCAAGTGAAACAGTCCAGCCGTCAGCCACAAAATTGTCACTTTAGATAAACGAACCGCCTCTCCCAGCTCTGCTAAAGATGGAGTTCCTGGCGGAAATACAACCAGTTGCGCCCCGTTAAGCAGCGCTCCCCAAATTTCCAACGTCGAAGCGTCAAAGGAAATCGGAGCCAGTTGCAGGAATACTTCGGCGGCGGTGAGGCTGGCATAATCGGTGTTTTTGACTAACCGCACTACCCCACGGTGGACGACGCAAACGCCCTTGGGTTTGCCCGTGGAACCGGAAGTATACATGACATAAGCCAGATTTTCCGCCTGCGCGAGATTGGCAAGATTGTCCTCACTTTGTGTGTTGATTTCCTCCCGCACCTGCTCCAAACAAACTATTTTTGCTTCAGTATCGGGCAGCTTTTCTGTTAAATGCTGTTGAGTTAACAGCACCGATAGGGCGGCATCTGACAGCATGAATTCCAGGCGCTCTTTGGGATAAGCTGGGTCTAAAGGCAGGTAAGCAGATCCGGCTTTGAGAACAGCTAAAAGCGAGACGATCGCATCCAGAGAGCGATCGAAACAAACACCGATTAAAACTTCCGGGCCAGCCCCCAAAGTTTGCAAGTAATGTGCTAATTGATTGGCGCGACAATTTAGCTGTTGGTAAGTTAACTGTTGTTCGCCAAAAACTAAGGCGACAGCATCGGGAGTTTGCTCTGCTTGCACTTCAAACAGTTCGTGAATGCAGGCATCTTTGGGATAATTTGTTTGAGTATTGTTCCAATCAACTAATATTTTTTGTCGTTCCGCAGCAGTCAAAATTAGCAAATTTTGCAGCGGGCATTCTGGATTGGCCACTACCGCCTTTAACAACTCCTCAAATTCCGCCATGCGAGATTGGATGGTAGCTGCGTCAAACAAGTTAGTGTTGTACTGGCACTCCAGCACCAATTTTTCTTTGGTTTCGCTAGCATTCACCGCCCATTCAAAATTTTCGCAAGTTCTGGGATTCGAGAAAGCTTCAGCTTTAAAATCTGGAAAATTAAGTTGTGATTCCGTAAGCTGCACGTCCAGATTGAAAGTTACAGGTACTAGCGGAATGCGGCTGAAATCTCGGGCTAAGGCTAGTTTTTTGACCAGGGTTCCGAAGGTGATTTGCTGCCTTTCGCAGGCATCTAAAATCGCTTTCCGGCGCGATCGCAAATAATCGATAAAAGATTGTTCGCCGTTAATTTGGCTGCGGATGGGCAACAAGCTGACGCAGTGTCCGGCAAGTTTTTCTTGACCTCCAAACAACTGTCCGGCTGACGGCATTCCGACAATCAAATCCTCTTGGCCGCACAAGCGGTACATAAATGCTTCAAAACCAGCAAAGAGAGTTGTAAAAAAACTGCAACCTGCTTTTTTGCCCAGACGTTTGAGGTTAGCAACTAAATCGGGATTTAGTTCCCAATCTTCTCGCGAACCATTGTAAGTTCTCAAAGCAGGCCGCGGTCTGTCTGTCGGCAAATCCACCACCGGAGTTGTGTCGGAAAAAAGCTTTAACCAATAGTCTTCTGCGTCAATAACTTCGGTGCTTGTTGACTGTGCTTCTTGTAAAATTGCGTATTCTGTAAAACTTTCTGGTTGGGGAAGATTGGCGGCTAATCCTTGCTTTTTGGCAGAGTAAATTGCTCCCAAATCGGGAAATAAGATGCCCCAAGACCAGCCATCGCAAATAATGTGGTGACCGGTGATAATAACGATGTGTTCCTGTTCTTGCAGCTTAATAATTTGACTGCGAAACAGCGGCCCGCTGACTAGGTTGAATGGGCGATCGACTTCTTGGCGGCGCAAATAAGCTAATTTCGATTCGCGATCGCGATCGTCCAAAATTGACAAGTCAATCGTTGGAATATCGAGGGCGATCGACGCAGCAACGCAAAGAGTCGATCCGTCGGGGCTAAATGTTGCCCGCAGCGCATCGTGTCGCTGCACTAATTCCTGAATGGAAAATCGCAGAGATTCAAGATCGAGGTTTCCTTGCAATCGCAAACACATCGATTCGTTGTAAGCACAATTTGCCTCATTTCCCATTTGCACGGCAATCCAGATTTCTTTCTGCGCTTCCGTGGGGGGTACGCAAGCAAAAAGTTCTCCGCCTGCGAAAGGATCGAAGTCTACAGCAGTTAGTTTTGGTGGTATATCTGCGGTTGTTTTCATCGGCTTTTAACGGTAGAATAACTGATCTAGATAATGTTTTTTAACCGCAGAGGGCGCAGAGGGCGCAGAGAGAGGAGGTAAGCAGAGAGAGAGAATCATAGGGGTATCAAATCGGATCAGCATGGGAATGATGAATTTCTTTCGTTTTTCTCTGCTTGCTCTGGGCTCTCTGTGGTTCAATCAGAAGTTATGTTGTGTTCGCTTTGTACTGCTACGCAGAAGCAAGCTACAATCGAATTTATTAATCTGTCCCCATCAATTTTTCGCGAGCACTAAGCACCGCACCTGCACTTTTTAGATAGGCTTTAATCATCTTGGCTTTGAGGGAATTTTGACCTCTAGAAATGCAGCATTCGTTCGTAAAAAATTCCCAATTTGATTCGCAAAGCTGGTCAAATGCTACGGAAATTGTTAAAGTCAGCGACCTTGCAGTGTGATACCACCCACAGGGAATAAACAGTGTTTCACCTGCTGAGATGATAATTTTTGTGGGCGTAGCTTCAGCAAAAAGCGGATATTTTTTTAGGTCTGGATTGTGATGGTTTTCAATCTCAGACAGCCAAGGAGCATCTGGTTTTGGGTAAAGATACTTTTGCTGTTCCGGCGGAAAAATTGTAAATTCTTTTTCTCCGTAAATTTGATTGATATATGCGTAAAGCCCGAGAAAATCGTAATGCAAATAAGGAAATTCTCCCCCTGGGCCGCCAAAGAATATTTCTAAGTCGTACAAATTATCGAGCAGCATTTTCGGGATTAAGCTGCTGTGGGTGCGATCGGGTTTGGCAATGCTCGGTCGGGGAGAGACATCAGGCTCTAAATCGGCAAAATCTTTGCGGACATTGAGTTTAAAAGGATAGGGAGCCGGATTTTCTTTGGTGGAATTTTTCAGCAAGTCGAACAATTTTGTGAGGGTGTAAATCTTGCCACCTATTTCTATTTCGCGATCGCCAAAATTGTCTTCAAAATACTCTGGGGTAAATTTCGCTGCTGCGGGCCAATTTTTTGATAAATCGGTGAAAATAACTGGTTTGCCGGGATTGCGGTACTCGCTGACAAATTCCTGGTGAGTCAGGCCTGTGCGGCGGTCTATTTGAAGAGCTTTTGCTGTTTGGAGCATTTGGTTTTTTCCTGTGTTGTTTAGTTGAAATTCATTGCCGATGTGAAAATTATTTACAGGTAGATTGAGATTTATCGTTTGGTGGGGGCGGGTTTTTTAGACGATCGATTTCAGGCAATTATTGTTGGTGAACCCGCCCCTGCCGGATTTAATTGCCAACTTTAACAATCAATTGGATAAATTATCTCCTACTTGTAAATGTTTGCCTGGGCGCTCTGGATCGGCTACGTACCAAGCGGGATTACCGTTAGGATCTCGCCCTAATTTTGCACCGGGTACGGGAGCATTTTGGGCGAAAGCAGTTGAGGACTTTCCTCCATTAATATTACTGTGATTGTGGAATTCGATCGCCCTCACAGCTTCCTCAGATCCACCGGCTAAAAATCCGGCTGACTGCAATTCGGCAATACTGTTTTTAAATGCTTCCTTGATAAAAGCAATATCTGCGTCGGAATGGGCTAGCGTCAGGAAACACGGGCGGTGATCCCAAATGTGAATGCCTTTTTCCCGCAGCGAGTAGAAGAGCAATTCTCCATGAGAAAAATCTTGCGGGTAGGAGATTTTGAACAGGGAACCAAAGTTTTTAACCGTGAAAGGTGTTTGCTCGCGATCGAACATGGCGCTCAATTCTGCAACTAATTGGTCAGTTTTGGCATTGAGATCGCGCTGCAATGAAGGCCCGCCCCGTTTCAAATATTCGAGGGATGCTTTGGCGGCTGCTAAAGTCAGCGGATGGCGGACAAAAGTTCCTGCAAAATAGGTAACGCCAACTTCGGGGAACGAGTCATCTCCGAATTGCCAAAATCCGCCGTCAAAAGCGTCCATCCAGGCAGACTTGCCCGCAATTACCCCGATCGACATTCCGCCGCCGACAACTTTGCCATAGGTACCGATATCGGCTTGTACGCCGAAATATTCTTGAGCGCCGCCCGGTGCTACTCTGAATCCGGTAATCACTTCGTCCATGATGAAGGCGCAACCGGCTCGATCGCAAATCCGGCGCACTTCGTGGAGGAATTCTCGCGGTTGCCAGTCGGGGCGGCGGCTTTGTACCGGTTCTACCATGATGGCTGCAAAATCGCCCGCCCGCGCTTTCAGGATTTCCAGGGATTCGGGTTCGCCGTAGTCGAGGATCAGGGTATTGTCAACTGCCGATTGGGGAATTCCCGGTGCTCCTGGGAGCGATCGCAATTTCTTAGTCCCCCGCACGATTACTTCGTCGAAAATTCCGTGATAGTCTCCGGTAAACGTGACGATCGTACTGTTGCCGGTGACGGTGCGGGCGAGTCGCATTGCACCCAGAACTGCCTCAGAACCGGTATTGCAGAAGGCGACGCGATCGTGCTTGGTCATTTCGCACACGAGTTCGGCGACTTCCCCGGCTAGCGGTGTTTGCGGCCCGATTTCATACCCGCGCTGCATTTGAGCGGCGATCGCTTCTGTAATAAATGAAGGCGAATATCCGAAAAAGTTCGACCCGAAACCGTTGGTTAAATCTACATACTCGTTACCGTCTTCATCCCAAAGTTTGGAACCGGACGATCGCCCCACCACGATCGGATAAACCAACTCTTTCATCGTCCGGTTAAAGCCGGAAACTACACGCGGATCTGCGAGGTGGTGGCGGTGAGTCTGAGTGTACTGTTTCGATTTTTGGGTTCGCGCCGTATACCGCTTGACAAATGTTTCTAAATATGCTGTTTGCGATGGAGTTAAGCCACCGCGATCGGATGTGTCGATGCGGGCGGCCGCGCCGAATACTTTTTTGGGCTCGGCCGTGGGTTCGGCGGATGGTGCAGGTTGGGCGGTTGGGGCGATCGTGCTGCCGTTATTGCTCGATTGCGGGATATGTTGCACCGGTGCGGGGGGCTGCACCATTTGAGGTGGGGCTGTCGGTGCAGGCTGTGCGGGAACACCGCCACCTAACAATTCTAGGTGTCGCGACATAATCTGCAACTGCTGGCCAATCAAGTATTCGAGGTTGCTCGATTGTACGGGTTGCAAGATGTAAGGTTGCGGGGCGGGCAGATTTACCGGGGCGCTGGCTGCAATTGGTGCTGCAATTGGTGCGGGAATTGGTGCGGGAATTGGTGCGGGAATTGGTGCGGGAATTGCTGCGGGAATTGGTGCGGGAATTGCTGCGGGCAAAACTTCCGGCGGCAAAGATCCGTCAATAAATTCAGATAAAGTTTCGAGACTGGGGAAAGTTTCTAGTAGCTGGCGGAAGGTAATTTTAACCTTAAATTCTTTTTGCAGGTTCAGCGCTACTTGAGTCAAAGACAGAGAATCCAAACCCATTTCTAAAAACGTTAGATCGTCACTGACGCTGCCTAAATCTTCACCCGAAGTTTCTTCTAATATATTTTTGATTTGGGGAATGAGTCTTTCTTTGCGAGCTGGTTGTTGGGTTGCGACTTGTGAATTTGACATTGGTAATGAGTTGATAGTTGTTAGTTGGGCATCGGGCATTGGGGATTGGGGATTGGGCATTGGGGATTGGGCATCGGGCATTGGGAGTTGGGAATTCTCCCCCTCTCCCCATCTCCCCCTCTCCCCGTCTCCCCCTCTCCCCGTCTCCCCCTCTCTCCGCATGGGTTCTATCCAGAAGCGTTTGCTCTCGAAGGGATAAGTTGGCAAGGGGATGCGATCGCGCGTTTCCTCCTGATAAAAACTCTGCCAGTCGATCGACACTCCGCAAAGCCAAAGCTGTCCGGCTGCGCTCAACAAAGAAGTCCATTCAGCGTTGTTATCTGGATTATCGGTTAGAGAAGAAATAGCGACTTGTTTTTTCAAATCTTTGGATTGTTTGCGAGCCAAAGTAGCAGCCGTTGTTCTCGGCCCGACTTCCAAAAGCACGCGATTCGGATCTTGCCACAGCTCTTTAATGCCGTCGGCAAAACGCACTGTCGCCCGCAAATGCCGCGCCCAATACATCGGATCTGTTGCTTGTTCTGCGGTGATCCAACTAGCAGTTACAGTCGAAACAAAGGGGATAGTTGGTGCTGACAATTGCACTTTTTTGACATATTCACCGAAAGGTTCGACGATCGAATCTACCATCGGCGAATGGAAAGCGTGGGAAGTGTGCAAGTGTTTGCAGACAATCTTTTCGCTGGTTAATTGCTGTTCAAAAAGTGCGATCGCATCTGTCGGCCCAGAAACCACGCACAAATCCGGCGCATTCACCGCCGCCACAGCCAAATCGCCACTCAAGCGCCCTTCGACTTGCGCCGCCGGCAGCCGTACCGACAGCATCGAACCCCCCGGTAAATCTTGCATCAAGCGCCCCCTCGCAGCCACCAGCATCAGCGCATCTTCCAGGGAAAACACGCCGGCGATAGTTGCCGCGACAAATTCGCCAATGCTGTGCCCGATCGCACCTTGGGGAGTTACGCCCCAACTCTGCCACAGTTGGGCCAGCGCGTACTCTACGGTAAATATTGCAGGCTGAGTCAAAAAGGTTTGGCGGAGAGATTCGGCGGCGGCGGTTTCATCGCTACCGGGATATAGCACTTGGCGCAAATCTAGGCCTAAATGCGGCTCCAAAATTTCGGCGCAGCGATCGACCGTAGAGCGGAATAAAGGCTCAGATTCGTACAAATTCAAGCCCATATTGACGTATTGCGCCCCTTGTCCCGGAAACATGAAGATTACCGCCGGATTTCTCGATTCGGTGCAGCGGGTGGCAGTGCGTAGCGGTGGCAGCGATGCGAGTAACTCTAGGGCATCGGAGCGATCGCTGCAAACGGCGAAACGGCGGTAATTAAAGGCTTGTCGCCCGGTTTGCAAGGTGTAAGCAGCATCGGCGATATCGATTTCTGGGTTTTCGGCAAAGTGCGATCGCAAGTTGGCGGTAGCCGCGTCCAAAGCAGATGCTGTTTTTGCCGACAGCAGCAGCAACTGTTTGGGGCGAGAAGGGCTTGACGGTGTGAGTGCCGGCGCTTCTTCGAGGACAACGTGAGCGTTGGTACCGCCAACTCCAAAGGAACTGACTCCGGCTCTTCTGGGCGTTTTCCCGGCTTTCCATTCCGCAAGTTCGGCGTTGACGTAGAAGGGGCTGTTGGCAAAGTCGATCGCCGGATTCGGTGTTTCGTAGTGGAGAGTGGCGGGTATTTGTTGGTGTTTGAGGGCTAAAGCTGTTTTAATCAGCCCCGTGACTCCGGCGGCGGCGATCGTGTGTCCGAAGTTGCTTTTGATGGAGCCGATCGCGCAAAATTGTTTGGCTGTGGTTTTGAGAGCAAAGGCTTGTGTCAAAGCTGCAATTTCGATCGGATCGCCGAGGGGAGTTGCCGTGCCGTGGGTTTCGACGTAGGATATGGTTTCTGGATCTACACCTGCCATCGCCTGCGCCATCGCGATCGCGTCTGCTTGGCCGTCTACGCTGGGCGCTGCGAAGCTGACTTTGGCTGCACCGTCGTTGTTGAGGCCGACACCGCGAATTACCGCATAAATTGTATCTCTGTCGGCGATCGCCTCTTCCAAACGCTTGAGTACCACAGCCCCAGCAGCGTTGCCGAACACAGTCCCTTCAGCCTTGGCATCAAAAGGTTTGCAATGTCCGTCGCTAGAAAACATCCCCCCTTCTTGATACAAATAACCGCTATTTTGGGGGGCTGTAATCGAAATCCCGCCGGCGAGAGCTAAATCGCATTGATAGCTCATCAAAGCATAAAAAGCTTGACAAATTGCAACTAATGATGTAGAGCAAGCGGTATGAACGCTGACGCTCGGGCCCTTGAGATTCAGCTTGTAAGAAGTGCGGGTAGCGATGTAGTCTTTTTCGTTCCCTACCATCACCTGAAACTCGCCGGCGCGGGAAATTATGTCCGATCGCCCGGCGATGTTGTTGGGATAATAAGTATTGTTGCCAGTGCCGGCATAAACTCCGATCGAACCGTTAAAAGTATTCGGATCGCAGCCTGCATTTTCGAGGGCGGCCCAAGCTATTTCTAAAAAAACCCGTTGCTGCGGGTCGGTAATTTCGGCTTCGCGGGGACTGACACCGAAAAATGCAGCATCAAAGCGATCGGCCCCGTCAATAATTCCTCTAGCTTTGACGTAATTTGGAGCTTGTTGGAGGGCCGGATCAACACTGGGGTCTAGTTCCGCATCGCTGAAAAACGTTGTAGACTCGACTCCCCCGCACAAATTCTGCCACAGTTCAGTGACACTTGCAGCACCGGGAAAGCGGCCGGCCATGCCGATAATGGCAATGCCGTCAAGTTCTTGATTTTCTTCGGAATCGATTGAATCATTCATAAATTTAAGTTAAGTAAAATCAATTTAATCGAACGTCAAACAAAAATAAATCAACAACTTACTGTATAAATTTTCCTTCTTCCTCCTTCTTCCTTCTTCCTTCTTCCTTCTTCCTTCTTCCTTCTTCCTTATTCCTTCTTCCTTCGATTTAGCCTCTTTTAGTAGATTGCTTCGAGCGACCAAAAGCAGCTTTTTGTCGATCGGCCCTATCTTGAAATTTGTTACTAGACTGCTTCGTACTTTCTCCTTGGTTTAAATAATTGGCCAATTGGGCGATCGTCGGATGCTGGAACAATTTCACAACTGGCAAGTCTTTTTGTAGTAGATCCCGCACTTGCACAGCAATTTGCAGAGTCATCAGAGAATTGCCTCCAATCTCGAAGAAATTGTCATGAATCCCCACGCGATCGAGCTTCAGCAACTTCGACCAAATGCCCGCTAGCACTCTCTCCAAGTCGCTCTGCGGTGCCGCGTAACCCTGCGACTGTTCAGGTCGCTGCGAGTCAGGTGCTGGCAGGGCGCGGCGGTCAATTTTGCCGCTGGGAGTCTTCGGCATCGCCTCCACAGTCACAAACAGCGCAGGCACCATGTAATCGGGGAGTTGCGATTGCAATTGGACGCGGAGATCGGCAATTGTCAGTTGCTCTTCTGGATTGACTGCTAAATAAGCCACCAATCGTTTGTCTCCCGGTGTATCTTCCCGCGCTAGCACTACAGCTTGTTTTACCGCCCGATGTTTTGCTAGTGCAGTTTCGATTTCTCCCAACTCTATGCGGAAGCCGCGAATTTTTACTTGACCGTCAATGCGTCCGATGTACTCGATATTACCGTCGGGCTGGTAGCGAGCTAAATCTCCTGTTTTATAAAGGAGATGCGATCGGGCAAAATTAGATATTTCTTGGCTTTCAGCAATCTCTGGTTTCTGTGCATCTTCCTCCAATCTAAAATCGTTTAAGGGATTGGGAATAAATCTTTCAGCAGTCAAGTCGGGGCGGTTGAGGTAGCCGCGCGCCAAACAGATACCTCCAATGTGCAATTCTCCCGGAACGCCGATCGGCACAGGCTCACCATTCATGTGTAACAAATATATCTCCGTATTGGCAACAGGGCGGCCGATGGGAGGCAGTGCGGGCCAATTTTCCGGCGGGCCGCTGAGGGTATAAGCTGTGACAACGTGGCTCTCCGAGGGGCCGTATTGATTGTGCAGGGTGCAATTTTCTAGCTGCTGAAAGAAACTGGTTATGTAACGGTTGACTTGCAACTGTTCGCCGGCGGTGACTACTTCGCGCAGGGATTTTGGTACTAGCTGATAGCTATCGGCGGCTTCTGCTAAGTGTTGCAGGGCGATGAAAGGGAGAAATAGTCTTTGAATTTTTTCTGTGTCGATTAGCTGCAACAAACTCCGCGCATCTCGCCGCATTTCTTCGGTGATGAAAACGAGGGTGCCGCCGGCACACCAAGTACAAAACATTTCTTGAAATGAGACATCGAAGCTGAGGGAGGCAAATTGCAGGGTTTTGGCTGCGTCTTCCAAGGTGGAGTTTTGCAATTGCCACGCAATTAGGTTGACTAGGGCGCGGTGCGGGAGGAGCACTCCTTTGGGTTTGCCTGTGGAACCGGATGTATATATTGTATATGTTAAATTGTCGGGAGATAGGGTGTTAGCGGGGTTTTCGGTGCTGTAATTGGCGATTTCTTGCCAGTTTTCGTCCAAAAAAACGGTTCGCGCTTGATGTTCCGGCAAGCCCGAAACTAAGTGAGATTGTGTGAGTATAACGGGAGTTTTGGTGTCGGCTAACATGAAAGTCAGCCTTTCTTTGGGATAAGCTGGATCGATCGGCACGTAAGCTGCGCCTGTTTTGAGAATGCCTAAAACGGCGATCGCAATTTCTAAGGAACGTTCCATGCAAATCGCGACTAAAACATCGGGCCCGACTCCTAATTCCTGCAAGTAATGGGCTAGTTGATTCGATCGCGAATTGAGTTCGCGATAGGTAAGCTGCTGTCGGGAATTGTGGGGAAAAATGGCGGCAATGGCATCGGGCGATCGCTCAACTTGCGCTTCAAATAATTGGTGAACGCATTTGTCGTCGGGATAATTTGCCTCAGTTTGATTCCAGGCCTGCAATTGAGCAATTTCGGCTGCTGTCAGCATTGACAATTTGCTGATTTTCTGCTGGGGATTCGCGGCTATACTTTCGAGCAAAGTTTGCAGGTGTCCCAACATTCGGGTAATGGCATTCTGATCGAACCGCTGGCGATCGCCCGCAATTTTCAGCAGCAATTCGTCTCCCCCGTATCCGTAAACTGTTAGGGGAAAACTCGTCTGTTCTAAAACCTGAAATTCTCGATTTTTCCTGTCACCGCCTAGAGATTGCAAGGCAGAATTGAATTGGTATTTTTCAACTACTAGCAAGCTTTCAAATAAAGCGCTGCTGCGGGAGATTTCGCTCCATTCTTGAGTTTTTGCCAGCGGTACGTTACTGTATTCTTGCAGCGCATTCCATTGATTTTGCAGTTGTTTCAGCCAATCGATCGCTGGCATTTCTGGCGTGACAATTACTCTCAGCGGCAAAGTATTGATGAACAATCCTACTGCTGGTTCTATTTTTTCTGTATTTGGCGATCGACTGTTGCAAATAGATCCAAATACTACATCTTCCGAACCGGAACAGCGGCTCAAAACTAAAGCCCAAACTCCTTGCAGCAGGGTATTTAAGGTTAGTTTTTTTTCTTGAATTAGAGAGTTTAAAGCTGCGGTAACAGTGGTAGAAAGCCTTATTTCTGGCAGTGTCGGCAACAGGCCAGATGCCACTGGTGTCAAGTTAGGGTCAAACCCGCAGTCCGGCAGGGGTTCAAACCCCTGCCTCAAAGCTGAAGTCCTCTGAAGAGGACTGAATAACTCATCAGTCCTCTTCAGAGGACTTTCGCTATTAGACAGGGGTTTAAACCCCTGGCGGTCTTTCGGGCTGTCTTTCGGGCTGTCTTTCGGGTTAAGTATCTTGCCCGTCCTGGAAACACCGCCAACCAAAGGGGTAGGATCTGTGAAACCACTTAAGTATTGCCTCCAAAATGCTTTTGTTTTCGAGATATCTTGCAGCATTCGATCGCTGCGATCTCGATCGCCATTTGGCGGTGTTAATTCTAATTGCCGATCGCCAGTCAGGGCTTCGTACAAGGTAAAAACTGCTTGCAAAACAGTTATTGCCGAGGTACTGTCAAGCAAAATATGGTGATAAGTCCAGATGAGTTTGTATTCGGTTTCCGCAACTCGGAACAAAGCCAAACGCATCAGCGGCGGTTGAGTGAGGTCAAATCCTTGCAGGCGATCGGCTTGTAAAAAAGTTGCGAGTTGGCGGGTGCGATCGTCCTCCGAAAAACTGCGCCAGTCTTCGTCAACAATTGGTACTTCGACTTGTTGGTGTACAGTTTGCACCGGCACTTCTCGATCCAACCAACTAAAACTCGTTCTCAAAACTGGATAGCGATCGACACTTTGGCGCCAAGCTTGCACAAAAGCTGAAACATTCAATTCTTCGCCCAGGCTGCACAGTACCTGTTCGATATCTACCCCTGACTGTTGGCCCGAAAGGCCCTCGAACAACATCCCCTGCTGGATCGGTGAAAGTTGATAGGAAGATTCGCTATTAGTTGTTACAGATTGGGGACGGTCGGCTGCTGGCCAAGACATACTTACCTGCGAGTATTGAACTAAAAACTTCGGAACAAGTGTAACGGGATTTTTAAGACTTTTTTTAATTAACCATTCAGGCAAAAGCGCGATCGCCAGCCTCTGAATGTTGTGTTTTTTACTGTCAATAAATTTTTATTCTCCGAACCGAGGTCAACTCAAATTTTACCCTCCTGTCAACTCACACAGATCCAACCTACAAATATATTCTATGCCGAGCGTCTACCGTTTCGCAACCGTATAATTACATAGGATGCAGCCACAGTAAAAATATCGATTTCACAAGTCGAATCCTATTATTTGCGATTTATTGTCGATCGATTCGATATCGGTGTTTTCCGCAGCCGAGGGTAAATTTTGCGACGTTATTAACTGCCTGCTAAACCAGGCTTCTGAAATTCGTTGGGTGCCCAGAAACCGGGTTTCTACGACAAATTTGGTGGAGTAACAACAATATAGGAAGAAACCCGGTTTCTCAGAGTCGTGGGTGCCCAGAAACCGGGTTTCTCCAACAAATTCGGTGGAGTACCAACAATATAGGAAGAAACCCGGTTTCTCAGAGTCGTTGGGTGGCCAAAAACCGGGTTTCTGCGACAAAGTTCGGTTAGTACCAAAAATTCAGGAATAAACCTGGTTTCTCAAATTTCTTGGATAACAATAAACCTAAGTTTTTACGCTTTCGGCTCAACCCAAACCGTCATCCCTTCAACCCTCAAACCTTTGCCGCGAGTGCCGCAATATTGACCGTTAGAAGTAACAGGAGTATCGCCCACATTTTGAATATGAGCGGTGTAAGATACATCGTACTTATCAGCTTGTGGGCCAGTCAGCCGCGCAGCAAATCCTTCAATTCGCTTAGCTTTACCCCGGAAACCGGCGATATCCCCTTCCGAGATCCAAGGAGTATCGCCAACTCCTTCAACGTGAGCCATGTACTGCAAATTTAAACCGGCAGTCGGAGGATCTATTTTAATTTGAAATCCTTCGACGCGGCGGCCTTGAGCTTTGGTACCGGCGTATTCTTTATCGCTAAAAGTGCGATCGCCAATTCCTTGAATATGCGCCAACACTTTTAAACCCACAGGCGCCGCAACTTGAGAACTCGCAGACGGCGCGATCCAAACTTTGATGCCCTCAATTCTCAAACCTTTGCCGCGAGTGCCGCAATAATCGCCGTTGGAGGACACATCGGTGTCGCCGATATTCTGAATGTGAGCGCTATAAAATACGTCATACTTATCAGCTTGCGGCCCGCTCAACCGCACGGCAAATCCTTCAATTCGTTTCGCTTGACCCCGAAAACCCGCTAATTCCCCTTCGCTAATCCAAGGAGTATCGCCAACACCTTCGACGTGAGCCATGTACTCGACTGTTAAGCCGGCAATTGGTGGCTCGATATTAATCAGAAATCCTTCGACGCGCCGCCCTTGAGCTTTAGTGCCGGCGTATTCTTGAGCACCGAAAGTTCGATCGCCAATTCCTTGAATATGCGCCAACACTTTCAATCCCAAACCGCCCTCTACAGGCGCTTGTTGAATGTCGCGAGGTGCCCCAAAGACAATGTTGCCGGAGCCGGTTGTTTGCAGGGATTTAGGTACTTCCACGCTAGGAACAATAATCACCTCGTGCATGGGGGCCGTCGCGGCGGGGGATTCCAAAATTTGGATTTGTGGTGCAACTGTAACTTGTTTCGGCGCGACATTTCCCGACGGGATGATAATCACTTCAGGCAAGGGTTCGGCGCTGATTTTGGGTTCGGGCGCTGTTTTAAATGCGGGTTCGACTTTAGCCGGTGCTGCTTTTACCATCTCAGTAATGGTTAATTTGCCTCTGGAAATGGCGACGGCTATTTGTTTGCCAAAAGCGGCGCTGACTGTTTCTTCGAGGATAACCCATTGTTCATCATCTAGTTTGTCTTGCTGTTCCACCAGTGCGAGCACTGCTGCAACTGGGTGTTTGCCGCTGATTAAGGATTCTGCGTCGGAATGCAGTTGAGTTGGGGCTGATTCCGAGATGGCGCGGTGCAGTTCGCGGGCTTTGCCATGAACTGATTGTAAGGGCGCGAAGTCGTTTTGTTCACGGTGGGCGATCGCCAATACTCGATCGAGCACTTTCAAAGCCGCGTCGCGAATTTCTGCTTTACCTACGGAAGCTGCGGCACTCTCGACTAAGTTTTGAATGTCTTTGAGGGAAGTAATTTCCCCTGGGGTGAGGGCAGATTTATTGAGTTGGAGAGCTTGTTTTTGGACTTCTGCAAAGTTTCGGCTGTAGGTGGCGACTTCTTGCAGTAAGCTGTCGGAGAGAGGAAGGCCGGAGTCTTGCAGTTGTTTGGCTGCTTGGGATAGTCGATCGGCTAAATTACCATAAGTTTCCGATAATCTGGCTATTTGTTGTAACAAATCTTTATGTGCTGCTTCCATAGGTCTTGCCGTAAATATTTAACTTGATGATTATAGACGGTGAGCGTCTTCTGAAGGTAGAAGGCTTCTGAAGGTAGAAGGAAGAAGGAAGAGGGAAGACGGAAGAGGGAATATTTTTCCATCTCCCGCACTCCCCATTTCCCCCTCTTCCACTCCCCATTTCCCCCTCTTCCACTCCCCCGCGTGATCTCCGTCACACCCGTACAAACACTTAGTCACAGTTTGGGAGTCCGGCTGTCACGGCCGGCCATTAAAAATGTCACACAAATTGAGCAATAGCCGTCACTGCGGAGTCAGTGAAAACCGTTGATACTGAGGCTATTCAACAAATAAAACTGGGAAGTGTTATGGTACTGATTCGCGATCTCGCTCAACAAGCTCTGAGCCTAGGTTATTTAACTCTTGAAGCCGAAAATCAACTGCGGCGGATGTTAACTACCACCAAGTATGACTTGGAAGACTTAAATGCTTTTATGAATTTGCAACTAGCAGCCATGTCGGGCTTGGTAAAACAAGAGTCTCGCGAGCTCAAACAATTTGAAATGTTTGGCGAGACAGCCTCGGAAACTTCCTGTTAGTAATTATTTAGCTTTTGACACCTGGAATTTTAGTAAGGAACATTTTGATCATGCTGATTCGTGAAGTTGTACAACAAGCTATTGCCGCTGGATATCTGAGTTTGGAAGCAGAAAATGAAATGCAGCAGAGTTTTTCCTCAGCCAAATGTGATTTGGAAGATTTGAATGCTTTTATGAGTTTGCAGCTAGCTGCGATGGCGGGTCGCGTGCGGCAAGAGTCTTTGGAATCGATAAAATTGTCCAACATTTATGATAAAAACTAATCCTGTTTATTCAGTTTTTGGGCTGGATAGACATTGATTCTGCCCAAAAACCAAATAATATTATAAATTAGGTTTCTGCTAATTCTTATAGCGGTTCTTAAGCGTGGTGAGGTATGCTCTATGCCTTATGCCCTATGCCCTATGCCCTATGCCCTATGCCCTATGCCCTATGCCCTATGCCGTTCGCGTACCTGATCTTTCTGAGAAAGGCTATATCTGTCAGTTTCAACTGCTGCCAAAGAGTCCGATTGCCACGCGATTTTAACTGAAACTATTTCCGACGACTCCGACGCTCCAACTCTTTAATTACTCTCAAAACAAACAGCGACATGAAAGCGCCAATTAATGAAAGTTGCCACAACCCGCATCCTGCCGCCGTTCCTAAGGCTGCTGATACCCAAATAGCGGCGGCAGAGGTAAGCCCGTGAACTTCTGGTTTGCCTACTTCCTGCTGACATTCCCGCAGGATTTCTCCACCTCCCAAAAATCCAACTCCGGCAGCAATGCCTTGAATTACGCGCTCTATAGCATCTCGTTCGTTTTCATTTTTACCTATTGCCAACGGTATTAAAACAAACAGTGCCGAGCCCATACTTACGAGCATATGAGTTCTCAAACCCGCTGGTTTGTGTCTGAGTTGGCGCTCCCATCCAATCATTCCGCCAACAAACATGGCCAGACACAACCTTAATAGTATGCCTAGCCAATTATCGGGAGACCACAAGTTAGCGATCGACAATGTTTTACTGCAAATAATTAATCGGAAGATTCCAATATTACCGCAGCACGATGTCCGATCGCAATCTCACTGCCAAATCTTGTTCCGGGCGAATCACGATCACGTCAACGCTGCGCCGCCCCAACAATACTCCGGCTAATGCGCCGATTCCAGCGCCGCCCAATACTTCTTCAGTGGCGATTGCTTTGTCGCCGGTAATGCCTGCTAGCGCTGCTGCTGCTGCCGCGCCCAATGCTGCACCTTGCGCAACCGAACCTGTTCCAGCACCTTTTTGCACTCTTTCGGTTCTGGTAATAATTCCCGAATAGCCATCAATCCGATAGCGTTGGCGGCGGCTGACAATTAACTCGCTGGCAACAAATTGAGTACCCCTTTGATTGCCCCTTCTAACAGGTCGCAATTCCCCGACAATCTGGCTACCCGCGGGGATTAATACTCTTCCTTGATCTGTGCGGATATCTCGCGCTACTGTTAATGTTAAAGGTGAAGTTTCATCGGGGGTGACAACAATTTTCTTTTTTTCGTAGCTCACTTGAATTACAGTACCCGATGGAATTCGGATGCTATCAAATTGTGAAATTCGTTGTTGAGCTTCGGCCGGAGTAGCTACCACCAGCGGCGCGCTGGTTGCAACTGTAATGCCCAGTGCGAGGATTGCTGCTGTTGCCGATCGCCATGTTTGAGAAGTAATCATATAATTTGTCTCCTTGCTTTGGTTTTGTTTTACTTAGGAATGTACTACTGCTAAATCTGTTTGTGGTTTCGGATTCATGTGATGTTTTAATGATGGCAGGTGGGAATTCTGCAAGTTGGGAAGATAAGGTAGATAATCAAGAATTTTAAATTTTGGCAAAATCTCGAAAATCGACCGGATTGGGGCGATCGGGAAGATAAGGTAGATAAACAATCAAGACGGTGGTTGAAACCGCGTCTACACAAACAATGTCCGCCTCCGCGGACTCAAGATAAGATGGGACGTACGGTTGAAACCGCCCGGTCTTCTTAATTTTTGAGAGCGTTTAAGGCTAACAATCCAGCACCGAAAGCTGGTTCGGATCGGGGCAAAATTACCTTAGCATTCGGGGCGATCGCACTTATGGCACTTTCAAACCTACCCCGGAAATTAGCCTCGCCACCCCACACACCTCCGATCATAACAATTTCAAATTCTTCTGTTGGGCTAAATAGCGCTGCAATCGCTATTTTTGTTGAAAATGTTAATTCTGCCACAGCACGCTCAATAATGCCGTCAGCGACACGATCGCCCAATGCTGCGACTCGATCGACAATCGGCGCTAAAGCTGCAATCTCTTTCACTCCCCAACCGCGCCTGTAAACGACATCTACCAATTCTTCTAGGTGATTTAAGCCTAAATGCGTTTGAAATTTTTCCGCCAGCGCGGTAAACTCTCCGCGTCCATCGTAGAACTTCAAAGCAGCTTGCAAACCACCAACGGCGATGTCATATCCGCTACCTTCATCGCCTAAAATATATCCCCAACCGCCGACTCGTTTAGTTTTGCCTTGACGGTTCTGCCCGAAAATAATCGAACCAGTTCCAGCAATAACCGCGATACCTACTGAATGGCCTGTGCCGCCAACAAGTGCGATCGCGCAATCGCTGCAAATTACGATATTTCTCGGTAAGAGCGATCGGGTTATTGGCAAAGTATTCGTCAACTGCAAATTCTGCACTATCAACTGCACTATTTCAAGATCTTTGGGACGCGCCACGCCTGCTAGTCCCAGACAAATTGCTTCTATGTTGAGATTGACATTTGGCTCTATTTTAGCAGATATAACTGCTCGTTCGATCGCCAATTGAATTGATTCTTTGGCTTTCTCAATTCCCAGCGTTTGATAATTTGACGGCCCTGCTTCGCCACGTCCCAAAACAACGCTATTTTCGTCCATTAAGATGCAGATAGTTTTAGTCCCGCCGCCGTCGATGCCAAATACGTAATTCATGCCAAAATTCTTAATTTATCTTTTTCAAGTAACATCTTGACGGCAGGGACACAATGTGGATATGCTCTGTGGTATGGGTTGCTTTGCTTAAAGGAAGCACCCGGCGGCCCGAAAATCTAGTTGCACTCCCTCCGCTTCGCTCCGCCCGAAGCTGCTACAACAGCAACGGACAGCTAACCGCCAAACTGATACGAGCAGTCTGGAGGCCTAATGGAGAATCTTAGCATTCGCTGTGGCCGCCCTGCTTTTCGTTACTGCGCGGGGCGGCTGGGTTTTTGGGTTTTCCTAGCCCAAAAACAAGGAGAGAATATCATGGCACAAGAGTTTTTACCTAATTCTGACGACTCCGATCGTCCGAATGACCGGAAAACGAGACGCAAGCCCCTGGCTTTAGACACGGGGAAAAGTCGGCAGCGGTTTCAACCGCCTTCATTTTTGAGTTAGCCGGAATTTTAACATATGTACATTTTTCAATGGTTGTTTTACTGCTAAAATAGTTACATGAAACAACGATATCAATACCGCATATATCCAACTTCTGGGCAAGTTCGTAGCCTTGCTAAATTGTTTGGTTGCTGTCGGGTTGTATGGAACGATTCACTAGCATTCTGTAACTCATCAGACAAGCTACCCAGTAATGGGGATTTACAAAAGACCTTCATTACCAGGGCTATTTCATTCTAAACAGATCTTTGAGTATGCTACAACTAAAGCCAGCGAGACGTTGAGCTTGAGCCATGT
>NZ_JAUBVX010000042.1:0-59806 GCF_036706065.1 Microcoleus sp. A2-C3
AGTCATTAGTCATTAGTCATTAGTCATTAGTCATTAGTCATTAGTCATTAGTCATTAGTCATTAGTCATTAGTCATTGGTTATTAGTCATTGGTCATTGGTTATTACTAAAAATCACCAACTAATACCATTTAGAAAAAAGCTTGCTACACTAGAATAGTTGAGTTTGTTTAGCCCACCTAATGTGTAAGGTGCGTCGCACGAGATATCTGGCATGAAATCCGAGGAATTGTTCGTAGCGACGCACCCTACAGCTACTGTTGCAGGATTTTGGAAAAATGGTATAACCACTGACAACTGCTTTCCTACCAACTACCAACTGCTTTTCTACCAACTACCAACTACCAACTACCAACTATCAACTATCAACTGTCAACTGTCAACTGTCAACTGTCAACTGTCAACTGACACCTATCCCAATAAATTCGAGCCACCTTATCCCCCGGATTTTCGCGCAAACAATCCGCAAAAAGTCTCCCAGCTTCCCCAAAACTCTTCAAATTGTACAAAGACAAAGCCTCAGCAAACACTTCCAAAGTAGCCATTTTTTTCGCTTTAACCTCCGGCAAATCCGCATCAAAAACCTCATAAACAGTCACCCATTCAGACTTCCCCTTAACCTGAACTTTATCAATTACCCGAATTGCATAATCAGCAGGATTAGTCAAGCCATCGAAAGTCTGCTGAGTAATTAACAGCGACACCCCATAATTCTTCGTCAAACTTTCAATCCGAGCAGCCAAATTAACCGCATCGCCAATCACAGTACCGTCCATCCGGCTGTTTCCGCCAACAGTACCCAGCATCAAAGAACCAGTATTAATTCCCACCCCAATCTGAACCGGCACATCGCCCGCAGAAGTGCGCTGTCGATTGTATTCAGCAAGAGTATGCAGCATCGCAATACCCGCTTTCACCGCATCATCCGCACCCTCGCTAAACAAAGCCATAATTGCATCGCCAATATATTTATCAATAAACCCCTGATTTTCCACAATCAGCGGTTCCATATAACTTAAATATGAATTTATAAATTTAAAATTTTCTTGCGGTGTCATCTGTTCCGAAAGAGTAGTAAAATCGCGGATATCCGAAAATAAAATCGACATTTCCAACTCCACTGCGTCTCCCAATTTAACATCAACAATACTGTCACATCCCAAAAAAGCTAAAAACTGATTTGGTACAAAGCGACTTGTCGCTGCAACGATTTCTAATTCTGCATCCAGTGAAAGTTCCAAACTGCAATTAACCTCAAAGAGTTCCTCAATGAACTTTTTGCGCTCTTTTTCCGCTTTTTTGCGATCCGTAATATCTAAGAGAGTATTAATAGCATAGGTAACTTTTGCGTTGATATCATAAATGGGAGTTGCAGAAATTTCTACGGGAATAATTTGATCGCCGTTATGCACTTCTATATCGTCAGCGGTGGCATTTTCCCCCCTCAATGCCCGCACAATCGGCAAATCATCGGGAGGATATTCTTGATTAGTACCTGCTAAATAGGTTTGATAAACCTCTGAAAATTGCTCGGAATTCGTATCCGGCACAACTCCTTTACCAAATATTTCTTTTGCTTTCTGATTCACATAGTAAACTTTGCCATCAGCGTCCAAAACTCCCACCCCAATCGGCATTGCTTCCAAAAACTGCGTCAAGCGATTTTCATTTTCATGAAGTAGCGTAATCAGCAAGGCTTGCTCGCCGTTGAGATGCGCCAATTCCTCATTCATTTGCTGAAGTTGTACATTTTGTGCTGCCAGTAGTTTATTTTGAAGATAACTGTTTACTGCTTCTTTTACTGTTAAACTCAAGTCTTCTCGTTGCCAGGGTTTTGATATATAACGATATAAATTTGCATTTTTGATAGCATTTCCCACCGCTTCAATATCTGCTTGCCCTGTCAGCATGATTTTGATGGTTTTGGGCGAGATTAGATGGACTTGTTTTAATAGCTCATCTCCCTTCATCTCCGGCATGATATGATCGGAAATAATTAAGGGTACTTCATACCCATCTGACAGTAATTCTTCCAGCAACTCTAATGCTTCCTCCCCACCCTCGGCAATTTCGATCAGATAAGCATTGCCGACAGCTTCTTGGAGTTCTGTTTTGAGACTTTTGAGTACAGTATTGTCATCATCTACACAGATAATTACCTGTTGTTTCATATCTTCGACAAACCAGATTTAATGGTTTCCAGCAAATCGGCCTCTGACCAAGGTTTAGATAAGCAACTATGGAGGTTAGCCTGTTTTTTTGCTCGGTCAATTGCTACTTTATCAGCTTGACCTGTGAGCATAATTTTAATAGCCTGGGGGTAGTTTTGATGAATGCGAATCAGCAACTCATCTCCCTTAATACCGGGCATTAACCAATCAGAAATAATTACTATAACCCTGGCTTCTTCTTCGTCATAGAGTTCGCGGATTACATCTAAGGCTTCTTCACCATCTTCGGCTCCTTCATAGGTGTAGGCATCCCCAAATTCTGCTGCTAGCTGCGTCCTGAGACTGTCTAACACCATTCTTTCATCGTCAACGCACAAAATAACTGGTTTAGACATCTATTTGTTCTCCTTTTTAATTGTCCTTAGTAGCAAAACTCGCCAAAGTAGTAAAAGTGTATTAGTAGACTCGATCGCATTTTAAGATGCTAGTTGGCGATCGCCCGGAGGACAATCATCTTAGTTTTTCACCAAAATATTTGCTTGCAATCCTCTTGGGAGAGTTCAAAAACCCGATTTCTTTGTTCGGGTGCGATCGCCAACTAAATCCCACAAGCTGAGCGATCGCCAAATCCTCTCCCCTTCCCAGTCGCCGAAACCAAGCAATCTAGATGCGTAGCAGCTTAGCTGAGCATAACGCATCGTACTACGGTTTAACATCAATTTCCCGTACAATCCGAGTTATTTGCTTCAAAACGTTTTAACATTTGCCATCCTCCCAATGGGGTAGATTGCAGCTTAGCCCCAAGCCAGTAACACCCGACCTAATTTACTGCGTTATATTGTGCCGGAGATCCTTGACTTGCTCAAACAGCGCTCATTGGCAAGAAAATATGAAATGTAGTTTGGCCCGGAATTGATTCTACCTCTATTTTCCCCTGATGTTTCTCAACAATCTTCTTGACAATATCTAGTCCCAAACCGCTGCCTTCTCCAGCAGGCTTAGTCGTAAAAAACGGGTCAAATATTTTCCCTTTAATCTCTTCTGCTATCCCCTTACCGCTGTCGCTAATGCTAATCTTAGCTTGCCCGGATTGCTCCACCAACTCAATTTTTAGCGTACCTCGATAATCCATTGCTTGCAAAGCATTGTGAATTAAATTCGTCCAAACTTGATTCAGTTCGTCTGGATAGCACATTATTGGTGGGATATCGGCGTAGTTTCTTACTACCTGAACACCTTGTTTAAATTGATTTTGATAAAGGGTTAAAATTGTTTCAATGCCTTCTGTAATAAGGGCTGCTGTTTTTTCTCCAGACTGTTCGTAGTGAGCATAAGTTTTCAAGGCAAACACGACTTTCGATGCTCTGTCTGTGGCCGTGTTGATAGTAGCGATGCCTCTTTTTAACTCAGAAAGTTTGTAGGCGATTTCTAGTACGTGCAAGCTATTTGGTTGTTGCAGCAGCGGCACAAAACTATCGATTTCACTATACACTCCCATCATTACTAGGCGATCGGCTGCGATATCTGAATCTGCTATTCCTAATTCTTGCAGTTGGCTTCTCAAAGCTCTTTTCAATTTGCGTTCTTCTTTCGTTGATAAGTTTGTTTCTTGTTGCAGGGAACGCTGGAGTAAATTCAAAAAATTCTGCGCTTTTTCTGGGGAGAGAGATTGAAACAGTGCGGGAAACTGTTCTAGAGTTTGATTTAAGAACTTAGAAACATTGCCGGCAGAGGAGCGAATTGCACCGAGGGGAGTGTTAACTTCGTGGGCAACTCCGGCAACAAGTTGTCCTAAAGCGGCCATTTTTTCTGCTTGAATCAATCCTTCTTGGGTGGTTTCGAGTTGTTGCAGAGTATCGCTTAGTTCCTGATTTTTCTGGTGCAAGGCTGATTCAGCTTGTTTGCGATCGCCAATTTCTCGCCAAACTGTGTGTAGAATTTCTTTATCGTCTAAAGGAATTACTGTCAGCAATACTTCTACCCAAAAGTTTTCTCCGTCGGTGCGGCGGTACATCCATTCAAAGCGGTGACTTCCTCGCAAGAAAGCTGTGGCTGTCATTTCCTGAGCTTTCTCGAAAGACTCTCTACCGTCAGGTTGAATCTCTGGGGAAAGTTGAGCCGGATGTAGGGAAAGAAGCTGTTGTTTGTCTGTGCAACGCATCATGTTAACCGTTGCGGAGTTGCAATCGATAAAAGCGCCACCATCTAACAGCAGAATCGCATCGCCGGATTGCTCGTAAAGTTGTCGAAAACGAGCTTCTGACTGCTGTAATTCTTGGGTTCTTTCTGCAACTTTGGTTTCTAAGTTGGCATAGAGTTGGGCGTTTTCTATGGAGATGGCGGCTTGAGAGGCTAAAACTTGTAAGACTGCTAATCTGTCGGGAGTAAATGCACCTGTTGTCAGATTGTTTTCTAGGTAAAGAATGCCGATCGCCTTTCCTTGATGTTGAATTGGCAAACACAAAACTGACTTTGGTTGATGCTGGATGATATAAGAGTCAGCCGCAAAGGTAGCCTCAGTAGTCGCATCGTTTATTACCCAGGTTTCTTGGGTGCGCGAGACATAGTTAATAATTGCGATCGGAATTTCGTTAGAGTCAAGAACGTGAGTTGATTTTAGGTTGCACGATTTACCACTAACACATTGAGCAGCGATGAAAAATGAATCTCCTTCTATCAAAATCATAGAGCCTTTTTCGGCTCCCGCATTCTCCATCATCACTTGCATCAAAGTGAAGAGCAACTTATCGAGGTTAATTTCTCCTGACAGTGATTGAGATGCTTTGATTACTGTTGCCAAATCCAGAACTTCGGAAACACTGGAACTGCTAGGTGTAACAGTTTCAGTCATCATTTTGGCAATTGTCTCGCCTGTCTTTAAGCTCGTTTTCTGATTTAAAATAGGCGCAAGTAATTGGGGATAGCACTTTTCTAAATCCTCAATTTTTGCCTTAGATCCCCAGCTTGCATAGGCATAGTAAGCATGAGTTAAGTAGACTTGGGCAATTTTCTCTTTGCCCCAGGTTAGATAGAATTTTGCTGCCAGCTCATTACTCAGTGCTTCTTCTTGGATGTACTCGTTTTCTTTAGCTCCTTTTATGGCGCGATCGTATAAATTCATTGCTGCGACTGTGTTGCCCAAAACTCGTGCTTTCTCAGCTTCTACCAAGTCATATTTGTGCTGAAAATTCATGGGAGCAGATTGCGCCCATTTGCTAAGTTTTACTTGGTTTTTTTCTACTTTCAATAGTCCTAATTCTGGTTCTAAGTTAGCAATCGAAAGTTGCACTAAAGAATCGTAATAATAGAAGATTGGCTCATTCATGAGTCCCAAACAGCTACCTAGAAAAACTTCAGCGTTAGCTGCATTTTCCAAGGCTAGTTGGTGGCTATTAAATAGATAGCAAAGAATAGTTTGGTGAAGATAGATAAACTGCATCCCCGCTCTATCGTTAGCTTTTTCAAGAATAGGCAGTATTTCCGAATTGTTATATACTTCACCTATTAAAAATAGTGGATTTTCTGATTTGCCTAATAAATTTAGCACTGATTGCCACAATATCTTCAGCCAGGTTAACTGAGTTATTTGCCGATTTTTTGCAATTACATAACTGTAGTTTTTTATCTCCTTTTCAAGTCCTGCCAGTTCTTGTCCAGCAAAATAGCCATATTGGCATTTTATTATGGCACAAAAGCTGAGGCACGCTAAATCTCCATTTTCAAAACCGCTCTGATAACCTGCGGCAAAAAGTGGCTGAGTTAAGCGCAGATGCTGTCGCCCATGAACTGAATACATTGCTACTTTCAATAACACAGCAGTCTTGGCTTTTTTAGCATTTAAGTGGGCGATCAAATCAACAGCAAAACAGCCATAGCGATAAGCTGCATCTAAGTCTCCGAGTACAAAATTGACAGCCATAACATAATCTACAAAAGCATAGGGTGAGAAAACTGAATGACCATATTCAAGTAATAAATTCACTTCTTCGCACCCCATGTACGGCTTTAAAGGATGTGCAGTCTGAGACACAGCAGGAGTCAGAGTGCACATAATTTGTAAGGCAGCTAATTTGTAGGGATCTGTCATGGAAGGCAGGTTTAGTAGTTCCTCGTTACTTTTTCCCGCTAAAGCATCTGCTGTTGCTTTTACTGTTTGTTGAATTTCTGCATGAGTTGGTGATGCCGGCAAGTTTACTCCGAGTAGAGGCAACACTTGCAAACCAATTTTAATCGCTTCAAGTTGTTTGGTTGCTGCGATGCAGGCTAAAATTTTAACTTCATATACTTTGACTTTATCCAAAATGGTTTTTGCGTGTTGCAGCACAGTTGCAGCCAATTGCTCCATCTGTTCAAAGTCGGTGCTGAGGTAGGCAGCTTCAGTGGATTCTACATACAAAAAAAGCGTCAAGTCATAACTAATTTGCCAGCTATCTTTTGCCAGGAGTTTCCTACCCGCCGTCAAATATTTTATGGAAGCTGCATAAGCCGTTGAAGATTTCGCTTTACGTCCCGCAATTAAATTCAACTGAGCTAGTTCATCTCTTTCTATTTGATGGGTAATTAACTCCATCCCAATATTCAACTGGTTGACAATATCAAAAATCTTCTCTTCTTTTTCTGCTTCTGTAGGGGCGGTGCCCCCCTGCCCGCCCTTCCTCAACAACAGTTGTCCAATTTCGAGGTGGGTGGACTGTTTTTGGGATTCGGGAATCAGAAGATATGCGGCTTGCTGCACTCGGTCATGTAAAAATTTGTAGGGAACCGATAACTCCGACGCTTGTGCAATTTCAACTGATTCCGAGTCCTGAAAAAACTTGTAAACTTCAGTAATCGGCATAACTAACCCTTCTTGCAAAGCTTTCCACAAATCAGCCGCTGTCTCACTCTGAGATTTTTCGTGAACAATTGCCAGAGTTGCTAAGTCAAACTCGTTGCCAATACAAGCTGCAAGTTTCAGAACATTCTGGGTATTTATCGGCAACTTTTGCAACTGAATAGCCATAAACTCGACTACATCATCGGTAAAAGCTAGCGTCCTAACTTGGGCAATATCGCATTGCCAACCCCCCCTTGCCCCCCCATTACCAAGGGGGGGCAAGGGGGTAAAATCAAATGATATTAATCCATCTGCGTACAGAGATTTGAGAAATTGAGTAGCAAAAAAAGGATTGCCTTTAGTTTTGGTGAAAACCAGTTCTGTCAGAGGAATTGCCCTTTCTAGTGGACAAATCAGGGTATCAGCAATCAGGCGATTTAGGGAATGGTGATTTAGGGGTGCTAACGTAATTTGGTTTAGTGTTGCCGAGTCTTTACGAATCTCATCTAAGGTTAAAATTAATGGATGGGCCTGAAACACTTCATTGTCCCGATACGCTCCCATTAACAACAGATAGCGGGTATCTGTTTCACTCATCAACAACTGCATTAGCTTCAATGAAGCGGAGTCTGCCCACTGCAAATCATCCAAGAAAATCACTAACGGATGTTCTTTTGTGGCGAAGACTCTGATGAATTTTTGAAATAATAGATTGAAGCGATTTTGAGCAGCATTTCCCTCTAGTTCTGGCACTGATGGCTGCTTGCCAATTAGTCGTTCTAATTCGGGAATAACCTCAATAATGACTTGACTATTGTCGCCTAATGCTTCTAATATTTTAACTCGCCATTTCTGCACCTCAGCAGCATTTTCGGTGAGTAATTGCCGCATTAAATTCTGGAATGCTTGCACCCAGGAAGAGAAGGGTATATCACGCTTGAATTGGTCAAATTTTCCTTTAATGAAGTAACCCCGTTGGCGGACAATGGGTTTGTGAACTTCATTAACGACGGCGGTTTTGCCAATCCCGGAAAAGCCAGCAACTAGCATGATTTCGCAAGTGCCTTCGCTGACGCGATCGAATGCCTCTAATAGCGTCTTAACTTCAGTTTCTCTACCGTAGAGTTTTTCGGGAATCACGAAGCGATCGCAAATATCCCGATTCCCCAAGACGAACTCGCTAATAGTCCCATTCTCTTGCCATTGCTGCCAGCAATTTTCCAAGTCGTAGCGCAGTCCGCCAGCACTTTGATAGCGTGACTCTGGAGTTTTTGCCATCAATTTCATGATGATATTATTCACCATCACTGAGATAGCTGGAACCCAATAGATTGGGGGATTGGGAATCCTGGCAATATGACAGTGAACTAACTCCATTGGATCGGTAGAGTTAAAAGGTAATTGCCCTGTAAGTAGTTGGTAAAATGTGACTCCCAGCGAGTAAAAGTCGGTGCGGTAGTCGATACCCCGATTCATTCTTCCCGTCTGTTCGGGGGACATATAAGCTAGGGTTCCTTCTAAGACATTTGGATTTTGGATTTGCTGTTTTTCTCTGGGTAAAAGAGAGGAAATACTGAAGTCAATTAATTTAACTTCTTTAGTTTGAGGGTTAATGATAATATTCTGGGGCTTGATATCTTTGTGAATAATTCGGTTGTGATATAATCCTTCTATGGTTTGGACAATCTGAATCGCGATGGGCATAAATTCATCTAGCGGTAGGGGCGAAGTATGGGGGGAGGAAACCTCAGAATTACTTGATAGGATATTATCTAATTGCTCTGGATTAGCGGTATACTCAGCAAGGGAAACACCACCAACATCCTGCATTATCAGAACAAAAGCATTGCGGTAGTTTAAGAGTGCAATGGGTGTGACAATTCCTGGAAGGTCAAGATTTTTGGTAATTGTGTATTGATTCCGAAACTGCACGAGTTCGCTAAAAGTTGGATACTCGCTCAATAGCAGTTTGAGAATTACTTTTTGGTTTAACTCAGAAAGTCCTCGATAAACCTGTGTTCTAGAGCCATTGTAGATTTGCTCAATGATGCGATAGCCGGGAAGTGTTAACATATTATCAGTCATGGTGAAGAGGTTAAATAAAGATGCTATAGATGCTACCGCAGCGTGAAGCGGTAAGGTGCGGATTGTGCGCCCTATAGAATAGAGTTTATGCGCCCAGGACTATTAATGTGAAATTCTTGGTTTTTCAAATTTTATATATAGCCTTTCTCACTTTAGTGAAGTACAAATTTTGACCTTAAAAACTTGACTATGTAAGGGTTACAGCATACCTCAGCATACCTCATCTTTCTGAGAAAGGCTATAATGGCGCTGGAATTAGCTCGGTTTTCCAACGCTATTTTAAATTTTTTGACAGGGACTAAAGGATGTGCGATGAAAAACAGACACACCGTAACGTTCTAAAGCCAATTTATGTTTTTTTGTACCATATCCTTTGTTATTTGTCAAGTCATATTCGGGATACTTGAGGGCCATTCGCAGGATTAATTCATCGCGCCAAACTTTGGCGACTATGCTAGCAGCGGCAATCTGAATCGATCGCGAATCACCCTTAATCATCGTCTCTTGTGCGATCGCCAAATTAGGTATTCTTTGATTCCCGTCAACCAAACACAAATCCGGCGTGACATTCAACTTCAAAATCGCGCGCTTCATTGCCAACAAAGAAGCCTGCAAAATATTCAGGCGATCGATCTCCCGCACCGAAGCCGCACCAATTTGACAGTCAACCGCCACAGCCCGGATTTTGATAGCTAACCGACTCCGGGCTGTGGCACTCAACTGCTTGCTGTCGCGCACCCCGCAACTTACTAATTCATCGAGAACCTCGTCGGGCAAAATGCAGGCCGCAGCCACCACTGGCCCGAACAAAGCTCCTCTTCCGACTTCATCTACACCTGCAATTATTCGAGGGAGAGGGGAGGAGTGGGAGAGGGGGAGAGTGGGAGAGGGGGAGAGATGGAAAGATGGGAAGAGAGTAAAAATTTCTGCTTCTTCCCTCTTCCCTCTGCCTTCTGCCTTCTGCCTTCTGCCTTCTGCCTTCTGCCTTCCCTCTTCCTTCATATCACTCATCCAAAACGGCTGATGAGCGACGACGGCGGCGGCGGTTGATGGCAGGTTCCTCGGGTTCATTGAACTCGATCGGCTCATTGAACTCGATCGGCTCATCGAACTCGATCGGCTCATTGGACTCGATCGGCTCATCAAACTTGATCGGCTCATCGAACTCGATCGGCTCATCAAACTCGATCGGCTCATCGAACTCGATCGGCTCCTTTGAGAAAGCCATCACCTCGTCGGTTTCCTCCATCTCCTCAAAATCATCGGTTTCGTCGATCGAACTCTCGTCGTAAATATCCGCCTCATCATCCTCAAAAAATTCAGGCTCAACATTCTCAGTTACAGACATCTCTGCATAATAATCCTCTTCCTCAACATCCTCTGCTCCCGCCGACGGTTCAAATTCAAATTCGAGTTGCTCAAAAGGAGGCTGATTCGGGGGATTTCCGGGGAGTGTCACCGAAACGATCACATTCTTAGGATTTTTCGCGCTGCGATCCGTCAGCACCAAAGGAGAAACCCCCATCAGAGCATAAACATCCTGTTCCTCTGGCGTCATTTCCACCGAAATCACCTCAGGAGGCTCCACCATCGGCTTCAGCAGCTCAGACTTAGTTGGGCGCACGCGATCGAAATCCTCGCGCCTGCCAACAGTCGTCATATTCACCACCAACCCGAAGCCCTCCGAAGCTGCCCGGATGCCGGGGGGAGCCTGATACTCAGAGCGCGTATCCACGACGGGCGCACTCGAAGTATTCGGCAGCCGCAACTTGCTGCGCACCGGTTCCTCTTCCACCACCGGCACGGCAAAAGGCTCTTCGCCAATGCGGCGCCGCCGTCGCCGTCTGGTTCCGTTGCCCAAATCCTGATAGCTGGGATGGTTGAGCAAGTCTAAAGCCGAGGCGTTACCGCCAGTTTCAATAAAATCCAAACTTTCGCTCTGAGGTTCCCAAGCAGCCCGCTGTGGCTCTGGAGAACGTTCTTCTCTGACTGGTGCAGCAGTGGCAGCAGCCACAGGCGTTAAGCTGCGACGTTCCACTCCTTCTGGCAAGTTCAACATCACCCGGTTGGAGGTAGCCACAGTGCGATCGGCCGATTCTCGCACCGCTGGAGCCATGTCATCTTCGCCGGGGAGTTGCACCAGATGACCCAACCCGCTGCAAGTAGGGCAAGTGTGGCCGAATAACTCGTAAATATTTTGACCTTGGCGTTTGCGGGTGAGTTCTACCAGTCCCAATTCCGACAGTTGAGCGATTTGTGGCCGAGATTTGTCAGCTTTCAGGGCTTTATTGAAATGTTCCAGCACCTGCAACTGATCGCGGCGGGATTCCATGTCAATAAAGTCAACAATAATCACCCCGGCAATATTGCGTAACCGCAGTTGTCTAGCAATTTCCGTTGCTGCTTCGCAATTTGTCCAGAGTACCGTTTCGCGAGCTGTGGCCGATCGAGTAAACGAACCAGAGTTGACATCAATCACCGTCAAAGCTTCTGTGGGTTCGATAATCACATAACCGCCCGAAGGCAAGTCTACCCTTGGTCTGAGGGCTTCTCGAATCGCAGCGTTGACGCGGAAAAATTCTAAAATCGAGGCGCGCTCTCGGTGGTGGTCGATCAAAACTCCCGCAGGAAGTTTACCGCCATTCCAGCTCATCAACTGCTGCTTGACTCGCTTAATCCCATTTTGCGAGTCCACCACAATCCGATTCACGTCACCGCTGAACATATCCCGCAGCACCCGCTGGATAAAATCGTCATCGCGGTTGAGCAGTGCCGGTGCCCGCGTGGAACCACCTTCGAGTTGAACGGTTTCCCACTGCTTTTGCAGGACTTCCAAATCTTCCATGATGGCTTCTTCGGTCTGGCCTTCGGCTTCGGTGCGTACCAGCAGCCCCATCCCGGCTGGTTTCACCAAAATTGCTAGGGCTCGGAGGCGGTTGCGCTCGACTTCCGACTTGATTCTGCGGGACAGATTGACTCCTCTGCCGTAGGGCATCAGTACCAAATAGCGGCCCGGCAGGGTAATGTTGCCTGTCAGCCGCGGGCCTTTGCTGCCCGTCGGTTCTTTCATCACCTGTACCAGCACTTTTTGCTGCGGGGTGAGGAGTTCTGTAATTGCTCCTGCCGATCGCTTGAGCCGCAGTGGGCCAAGGTCTGTGACGTGCATAAACCCGTTGCGTTCTGGGTCGCCAATATTGACGAAGGCTGCATCTATCCCAGGGAGTACATTTTCAACAATTCCCAAGTAAATATCACTGACTTGGTGGCTGCCTGTGGCTACCACGAGTTCTTGGATTTGATCTTCTGAAAAGACGGCAGCAATGCGATGCTGCTCTGCTATAACTATCTGCTTTGTCATTCATTTTCCTCAAAAAACTGGCAGCAAGTTAGAGACACTAACGCTGAAAAGTGCCTCTGACTTTAACTGTAATTAGTAGTAGTTTGAAGAGTTATTAGCTGTGAGTTGGTGCAGGGTGGAAGGAAATTTAACTGTTAACTGTTCACTGTTAACTTAACTATTAACTGTTACAAATTAAGTACCTAAACCCGCCCTTACAGAGTTATGAGTTATGCTCAGCAGATAAATCTGAGAGATAGAAATAAGGAGGCTTTTATCGAGTTAGCAATATTGAGTTTTAAGTTGAGAATTGCTTTCCTCAATACTCAGAATTCAACACTTGCAACTCTTCCTTTGAACTCAGCGAATAAATTCAGTGACACTCCCACCAATTTCTTAACACACAACTCAACCCAAAAAACTGATAACTCCGCTTGTCTGGTGGTTGAGGGCTGGTTTTGAGCGAAAGTAAGTAGGAGTGAAAGCGCCTAGATTTTTGTTGAATTCTTGCGCGATCGCACTCAACAGACTCTACTCTTGGCATTCGACTGCAACCTCCGCCCCTGCCAACCCTAAAACCTTGTCAAAAACATCTATTGTTGAATACCCGCTCTGCGGCTTGAACCATAAGATTTTTGAATAAGCCGACGATCTACAACCAGTCGATCGATCGAAATTAATCAATCAATTTGGTTCATGCTCCGCTCCTGCGGGTTTAGCGCTAGATTTAGCCCGTGAATGTACAAAAAGGCTTGAAGTCTTGAACAGAAGCAGTTTGCACCCAGCCCGCGTTGCTGGTTGACTCTTAGCGACGAGCGACTAAAGCGCTCAAGCCGCTGCGGCTTCCATAACAAGCAATTATAGCTTGACACGACACATCCCGACGAAAGCCGAAGGTGAAATATTCCACCACGGCTTCCCTATTTTAACCATAACTCAGGATTAGCTGACTGCGCTGAACTTGCACAAGTTGAATTTCTTGCTGGCTGACTTGTTCCAACATGAACACAAGATGTTCTGGCTTCAGCAAATTACCATCGCTGCGACAACTGCCGGTATAGCGCAAGACGGCTATACTTTCAGATTTACCGCCATTCGCGCTAGTTTCTGGTTGCTGCTCTACAAGCTCTAGTTTATGCAGCCGATCGCGCAAATTCACATCCTGAGTCTTACCCGACTTAGTAGTGTGCACCCGCCAAAAAGCCTCTGTTTGGACGATCGTCCGAACCCAAGCTTCCCAATTCGCATCAGCAGCGACGCAGACAGGAGCAGAATTCTCACCTTCTAATTCAGGATTTTCTGCCAACGAGCCTGTTGCTGCGACAGTAATCATGTACTCAGCGGCTTCTAACAACTGACTAGCAGAAGGAGCTTTGAGATCGATCGACTCAACCCTGTAAATCGGGATATTTTCCGGCAGAGTCGCCGCCAATTTTTCCCGAAACACATCAAGATCGATCGACTCAGTGAGTTCAAAATCAGCAATTTCCCCAGTGCTCGTAACACCCAGAGGCAGGGCATTTGCCACAGAAATTCGAGGATTCGGGTGAAAGCCACCGGTAAACGAAATCGGCAAATCGGCCCTGCGGACAACTCGATCGAACAATCGGAGCAAATCCAAATGACCAACCAAAGCCATATCGCCCACCTTTCCAAACCAAACCCGAAAACGCTGTTTCCGTTCCGTATTCGGCACAAACTCCCCAGCAAACTCAGGAATTGGCAGCGCATCCACAACCACATTGTGTCCGAAATCCGTGCCACAAACCCCGCAGCGCGAACACCCTTCAAAGGAACAATCAGGAACCGTCGCGGCTTCTAAAGCCTTTTGCAAGTCAAGTTTGAGCCAGTTTTTATCAATTCCCGTGTCCAAGTGATCCCAAGGCAGAGGCTGATCGAGAGAGAGGGGGAGAGAGGGGGAGGGGGAGAGGGGGAGAGAGGGGGAGGGGGAAGAGGGGGAGAGGGGGAGAGGGAGGGAGGGGGAGAGGGAGGGGGAAGAGGGGGAGAGGGGGAGAGGGAGGGAGGGGGAAGAGGGGGAGAGGGAGGGATAAGAGGAGAGGGGGAGAGGGGGAGATGTGGGAAAATTTTCCTTCTCCCCTCTTCCTTCTTCCTTCTTCCTTCTTCCTTCTTCCTTCTCCTCTTCCTTCTCAAACAGATTCCACTCGCCGCTTTCAACTTGGCGGTATTTCCAAGTAAGGCCAGATTCATCGATCGCCTGAGTCCAAGCCTTGTAAGCTTTATCCAAACTTTCCCACCACGCATCCATACCAGCGCCAAGTTCCCAAGCGCGGTGGATTACAGCGCCCAAACGTCGATCGCCCCTACCGACAAAATCCTCCATCGCCGAAATCCGCACATCAGTATAATTCACCTTAAGATTTCTCATCCCGCGAAATTCACCCTTCAGCAATCTTTGCTTGCGAGAAAACTCAGTAGTAGAAACCGAGTGCCACTGAAAAGGAGTGTGAGGCTTCGGCGTAAAATTAGAAATCGTCAAGTTAAAATTCAGTGTCCGCCGGCCATCCAGCCTGCATTCCCTTTGCAGCCAGCGGACTGTTTCGGCGATTCCCAGCACATCAAAATCTGTTTCCCCAGGCAAGCCGATCATAAAATACAGCTTGATTTTATCCCAGCCGCGATCGACCGCAGTTTTGACACCCCGCAACAATTCCTCGTTTGTCAAACCTTTGTTAACAATGTCGCGCATCCGCTGAGTACCAGCTTCCGGCGCAAAAGTCAAACCGCTTTGCCGCGTACCACCGAGAATGTCAGCAATATTATCGTCAAATCTGTCAACCCGCTGGCTGGGTAGAGACAGAGAGATATTTTTGTCTTTCAGGCGGTTTTTGATTTCCATCCCGACTGCTGGGAGTGCCAGATAGTCGGAACAACTCAGGGAAAGCAGGGAAAACTCGCTGTGCCCGGTGGCTTTCATTCCTTGTTCGATCGCTTCTACGACTTGTTGCGGTTCCACATCGCGCGCGGGGCGAGTCAGCATTCCCGGCTGACAGAAGCGACAACCGCGGGTGCATCCCCGGCGGATTTCGACTGTTAATCTGTCGTGCACTGTCTGAACGTAGGGCACTAAGCCGATCGAATAAGCTGGTATGGGAGTCGCCACTCGACGTAGAATTCGATCGGGAACTTGCGGGCGGTTGGGATGAACAGAACCATCGGCCGCCATATCGTAGAATTGCGGGACATAAACGCCGGGAATTTGCGCTAAATCCAGCAGCAATGCTTCTCGGCTCAAATTATTAGCTTTGCCTTCTGCCAAAATCAAGCCAATTTCCGGCAGCAATTCTTCTCCATCTCCCATTGCGATGAAGTCAAAAAAGTCAGCGTAGGGTTCGGGATTGGAGGTGGCGGTTTGTCCGCCAGCAAAAATTAGCGGCAAATCTGCGCCATTTTGGGCATTTGTCGCTCTTTCTTGCCAAGTTAGGGGAATGCCGGCTAAATCCAGCATTTCCAGAATGTTTGTGGCTCCGAGTTCGTAGCTGAGGCTGAAGCCCAGAATATCAAATTCTGTGAGCGATCGCCTGGATTCTACGGCAAACAGGGGAGTTTTAGTCGATCGTAGTTTTGCTGCTAAGTCTGGTGCGGGCAAATAAGCTCGATCGCACAACTGTCTCGGCCCAGCATTCAAAATATTGTAAAGGATGATGTGTCCCAGATTGGAAGCACCAACTTCATACACTTCTGGATAAGTTAGCACCCAGCGTACAGACGCTGCATCCCAAGGCTTGCGCACAGCCCCTAACTCGTTTCCTAGATAACGAGCAGGCTGATTGATTTCTGCTGTAAGTAATTCTTCGACTTTTACTGCCACGGCTCGACTCGCTAAATACTTGCGACTCTTAAGCAGCCTACCTTAAAATCTGCCAACACGCCAACGGCAGTCTTCTCTCTTTGGGGGCGTTTAACTGAAATTGCTGTATTTTGTAACTTGTTTTCACCGTTGAGTACATTCTAGGAGTGCTTGTTTACACACGAATTGGTGGCTTCAAAGCTTTCGACATTTTCAAATATCTCAAAAACTCGATCGAGTTGGCTGAGTTCCAGAATCATTCTTATCCCGGCGGAAACTGAGCAAATACTAAACCGTCGCCGCATTTTTTTCGCCTGCTTGAGGCCGGAAATCAAGGCCATCAAACCTGCACTGTCAATTAATGTAACTGCGCCCAAATCCACGACTACTGCTACAACTCCGGGGGCTGCAATTGCTGTGGTTAGTTGCTGTCCGAATTTTTCGGCTGTGGCTGCATTCAGGTGGTCTAGGGGTCGAATCACCGTAATTGGTTCCTGGGCAAGAAGTGTCATATATCAAACCTATGGTTGCTACGTATTTTCTACTACCGTACTGGACGGGCATCAGCCTAAACCTACTTAACACTTACGAGCCTAACTTGCTCTGAGGAAAACCGACCAGTAGTTTTGAGTAGTTTACTGAATCTTTATTTATTTACTCTTTTTTATGAAACTTTCTGCAATATTTGGGGAGTAAAGGTAAGCTACTATACTATTTTTTATTTATGCCAGCAAGTTTAGTCTTGGCAATGGTCAAAATTGCGATCGACTTTGCCCTAGCTGTTAGGTTAAACTGAGGAATGTAATTGAAATCACTTGTTAGTTCTGATTTAGATCACGCGCCTGATCGACTGTTTAGATGATAATCAAACTGTACGGAGTTCTCCGAGCTAATATGCAAGCAACCTATGCTATTCGTCATCTTGTAGAAAAAGCCCTCTACATTAAGCAGTTGACGCCTGACATTGAAAACGAAATCAACTACGAGCTCACCCGTTTGGGCTACATCTCGGATATTGATTATGAGGCTTTAGAGTTATTAATGGATGAAATGGATGCTGGCCGGGTGCAATTGGTATCTAGTCGATAGTTGGAACCGGACGGCACAGGAAAAATTCAATAGCAAAACAAAATCCTGATCCTTGCACGGCAGGAAATAGAGGAGTGCCAAAAGCATTGGCTGCGGTACAGTATTTTTCCAAGGTCGCACTAATTTGCTGAACTTGATATTTGAGGAGCTGGTTTTTGCACCTCAGTATCAGAAACTACAAACTTTGACCTAAATTAAATCTATAACTTTAGGGGCTTGACAAATGAGCTGCGATCGTAATTTGTACTAAAAAAAACGTTTGTTGACCGTATTCTCCGATCGCCCAAATCCTATAACATTTAACATTCGTTCGTAGTTAGCGCATCCATCATCGCCGAGTCAATCAAAAATCGATCGCGCGTAGCGCCAAACTTGCCACCACCGCCACCAACTCAGCAGGATTGAGAGGCTTGGGTACGTGAATTTGAAAACCCTGCCGCAGCGCCCGTACCCGTTCCTCTACGCTACCGCTAGCCGTGAACGCCACCGCGGGAATTTCCTTCCCAACTTGCGATCGCACTTGCCACAGCAGAGCATCTCCATCAGGAGCCTGCATCCCAATATCGATCGCCAAAACATCTGGATTCAGCCTTGAAATCGCCTCCAAAGCTTCCTTTCCCGATGCAGCCGTCTCCACCACAGCCCCGCAATCTTCGAGCACTGTACGCACAAATTCCAGGGAATCCCCGTCGCGATCGACCACCAAAACTCGCACTCCCGAAAGGTTACTGCTGACAAAAGACTCATTTACAGGGGTTCGCGCCGGGGTTTCTCGAACCACAAACTCCCCAGTCCCGGCAATAGAAAATTCGCCCTCGCCCTGTCGTTGTTTAATTGGCAATCTCACCAAAAACGTCGATCCTTGTCCCTTCCCGGCCGATGTCGCTTGCACCGTCCCCCCGTGCATTTCCACAAAATGGCGCACTAGGGCCAAACCCAAACCTAATCCGTCGTGCGATCGCGTTGTAGAGCTGTCACCTTGGCTAAATCGCTCGAAAACGTGTGGCAAAAACTCCGCCGCAATCCCTTGTCCCGTGTCGCTAACCTCAATTTCCACACTAGGCAGTGACAAATTTTCAGAATAGGCGAATTGGGGTGTACTCGTCCTCTCCACCTTGCGTAGCGCCACCCTCACCTGTCCTCCGTCAGGAGTAAACTTAATCGCATTCGACAGTAAATTCCACGCCACCTGCTGCAATCGGCCGGAATCACCAAACATCCGCCCCGCAGTTTGGTCGAAATCCGTCACAATTTCAATATTTTTTGCCCCAATCGCGGCGGCGAGAGTTTCGATAGCACCTTCCACCGTCGAAATCAAATCCACCCACCGCAAATTCAGCGACAGTTGGCCAGTCATAATCTGCGACACGTCCAACAAATCTTCAATTAGCGTCCCCAGCGATCGCGTATTGCGATCGATCGTTTCCAGAGCCTTAAAAGTCGTTTTTTGATCAAACTTGCGGTGACGCAGCAGTTGCGCCCATCCCAGCATCGCATTCAACGGCGTCCGTAATTCGTGGGACAAAGTTCCCAAAAACTCGTCTTTAATCCGGTTTGCCCGCGCCAATTCCTCAGCTCGATCTTGCAGTTCTTTTTCCAATTCCTTGCGAACCGTCAAATCGAGAATAAAAGCCACTGATTCTTGTCGTTTTTCACCCAATAAAATATACCCCATCAACACCGGAATCCGGCTGCCATCGGGCCGAATGTATTCCTTTTCATAGGGAGTGCAAACACCCTCGGCTTTTGCCTCTGCGATGCCGATTTCGTCCAAAGGCAGGTACTCCGGCGGTGTAATATCAATCCAGCGGAGTTCCCCGTGCTGCAACTGTTCCCGCGTGTAGTCCACCATCCGCAAAAATTCGTCGTTAGCCTCACTAATACCACCGTCAACATCGCCGAACAGAATCCCGATCAAGTTAGATTCTGCCAACATTTTTAGCTTTTCTTGACTAGCTTTGAGTGCAGATTCTGCTTGCTTGCGATCGGTCACGTCTTGGATATAAGCAGACAAACCAGAATCGCAAGGATAACAACGCACCTTCAACCACTTATTCCATAACGGCACGAATTCTTCATACTCCACCGTTACCTTTTCTGCTAATGCTTGAGAAACCATTTTGTAAGACAGTAAATCGACAGCCCATGGATATATTTCCCAAACATTTTTACCTATCAGTTCGGCTTCTGACTTGCCTAAAATCTCAAGAGCTTTGTTGTTGACATAGGTGTAGTTACAATTTAAATCTACCGCGATAAAAGCGTCGGTAATGCTTTCGAGAATGTTAGTAGTTCGATCCTTCGCCGATTGCAGCGCTTTCGCTGTTTCTTCTGCTTGCTTGCGAGCTGCTTGTTCGTTTTTCAAAGCGGCAGCGCGTTCTTGTTCTGCCAGTTTGCGATCGCTAATGTCGATGCAAGAACCGATGTAACCGGCAAAAGTGCGATCGGGTCTGTACAGGGGTACGCCCGTACTTACAACCCAGCGATATTCCCCGTCATAGCGCCTCAAGCGGTACTCAATCCGGTACTCGCTGCGGGCGTCGAAGGCTCTCCGGTAAACATCCATATATTGTGGTAAGTCATCGGGGTGCAAGCTTTCCATCCAACCGATGCCGATTTCTTGCGCTAAAGTTCGATCGGTAAACTCCAGCCAAACTTTGTTAAAGTAATCACCAAGTCGATCGATATCCGACATCCAAATCATCACCGGCGCGGTATCTGCCATAATCCGAAATCTCGCTTCGCTCTCTAGCCGCTGTGCTTGAGCTGCTTTGCGATCGATCCGTTCTTGAACTTCCCGCAGAGCCCGTTCAATCGACGGCACCAACCGCGTCAAACGGCGTTTGAGAACGTAATCTGTAGCGCCACTTTTCAAAGTCTCAATTGCCACTTCCTCGCCCAAAGTAGCCGACACAAAAATAAACGGCACTTCCGGACAAGTAGCGCGGGCGATTTCCAGCGCTGCTATCCCATTAAAACAAGGCAGCATATAATCTGCCAGAATAATGTCATAACAATTATTTTCCAGCGCGGCGGCAAAATCTTCCCGAGTTTCCACGCACAGCAAAGAAAAGTCTAGAGCGCCATCCATGAGATATGCCTCAATCAGTTCGGCATCTAGGGGACTGTCCTCTACCAAAAGGATATTGAGCGTTTTCACAAAAATTCCTTAATATTTTTTACAGAAATATGTAATCAAAATTCCTTGAATATTTCCATTATTTACTCAATTCCCAGAGTAGATCTAAAGAAAACATAAAAAATTGCTCAGATCCCTGTTTCCAAGTCTGCCCCAGTTTGCCACTGCATCCCCAGCTCTGCTCAAAAAAAATATCTTTGTCAGTCCTGAACTCACAAAAACCCAGTCAAGAGTCAAAATCAGAGGTTGTGATACCAGTTTAAAAAAAGAATGCAACTTTACTTTAGGCAAGCTGCAAACCATACATAATCAATCATGCCCTATTCTCTATTCTCTATTCTCACATGGTATGAGCGATCGACCTTAACGCTGAAACCGGGTTTTTGACCCCATTTGTGACCCTGAATTTGTTTCAAATGTCGGACACACAGGTATCTATCCCAAGATATATCTTTGCGAACTTGCTCTAATTCAGAAACCTGGGTATTAAAAAAATCGGTGAAATGGGATTGGCCGTCACCACTGGTACGGGTGGTCAAACTAAATTTAACAGGACTCGCTTAGGACTGCCCAAAACGCACTGGCTCGATGCTGCGTGTGTAGGTAACGTTGAGACGCTCGAAGTCTTGACTTCAAAGCCGTTGATAATTATGGCAAAAGGACATGGAATGCGACAAATGTGCGGTACAAATAAGTATGGTTTTCCCATTCGGCACAAGTCAAGAGTGCAAATTCACCAAGGATTTGAGACTGGCGATATTGTCAGTGCAACCGTTACCGCCGGCAAAAAAGTGGGCTCTTATGTAGGGCGGGTTCTCTGTCGCGCTTCAGGTAGTTTTGACATCGTAGCTAAGTCTGGGAGAGTAGCAGGCATTAGTCATAAATATTGCAGTCCAATTCACAAGAAAGATGGGTATAGCTATGCGTTTTGAGAAAGAAATTTCAAGGCGACTGAAGTCGCTGCCGACTTCCTCCCCGTGTCTAAAGCCAGGGGCACGCCGGGCTCGTTTTTTGGTGATTTGGTCAAAAAAGTCGATCGCACTACCAGTCGCATCGGCAGCCAAATCGGGTGTTTGAGTTAAGTCGTAGTTGGCATTAAATAAAACATTGGTATCGCCTGCTGCATTTGGGCTCAATCGATTTAGGCGATCGAACTTACTGCCAAATAAGTCTGGCATTTCTGCTAAAACACTCGGCACATTTCCCTGAAGAGGCTTTGCTTCAAACAGTCCGGCTGTATTCAACATAAGCTATTTTTCGGGAGATTTCCACTATCGGATATCAATTTGACTATATTTTACGGTTGTTCAAAGATTAGTTAATCGATTTGAGATTGGAGATTGACTTGCAGGATTGAATTTGGGATTTGGAACTTTGTTCTAATTCTGTTGAATTTCCAATCATGAGTTTACCAGAAAGAATTGGTTTAAAGCCGGAACCCTTGTAGGGAGAAATTAACAAAAGACTATTCATTACTCCAATCCTCTTCCTTTCAGGTAAAGGTCACTGTCAACTGTCAACTGTCAACTGAAGTAGTACGGTATCCATTTTTAAGCGGAGTCAAATAGTTTAAGAAATAGCTTGAATTTGAGAAACATTTAATCTATGATGTCTCACCTTTCTCGATCGCACTTCTGTCAAGTTCTAAAAAAAATGATTGTTCGATGGGAGGGGGCGCGATCGCGGTACAATCACCAAAGGTCTTGCTCTAGCCAGCCCCATCCTCAAAATTCATCAGTTCTCGAAGCAGCCGAAAAGCCCTCAACAGAAAAGGCCCCGACTGTGATCGCCTCAACACTGCGAGCTGATTGGTTGATTCCGAGCCAAAATGTCTTAAAATATACAGTACGGTGAGCTGTCGCACAGCCCGCAAACATTAAAAGCAAGCGCCAAATAGCAATAATTCTTTAAAATATAGGTATAGTACCGCCGATCCCTAACTCTTCCGCGCTCGGAAAGGGCATGGTTTGGCAGCATAAAAGACGATCGTCCATAGTAACTTTCAGTAAAGCCCGTGCAGTTGCTTTATTCTCAAGTTTATTCAGGTTATTGCAGCCAGTTACGAGGAGATTTGACCCGCCGTGCTCCAACGCATCAAACAGGACTTAAAAAACGACCTGATCGCAGGTCTGTTGGTAGTGATCCCCTTAGCTACCACCATCTGGCTGACAATTACCATCGCCAGTTGGGTGATCAATTTTCTCACCAAAATTCCCAAGCAGATCAACCCTTTTGACGGACTCAACCCGATTTTGGTGAATCTGCTAAATCTCTTAGTAGGGCTAGCTGTGCCCCTGCTGAGCATTTTAGTCATCGGTTTAATGGCCCGCAACATCTTCGGTAAGTGGCTGCTAGACTTTGGTGAACAGCTATTGCAGGCAATTCCCCTAGCGGGTTCGGTTTACAAAACCCTGAAACAACTGCTGGGAACTATCCTCAAGTCTAATAACAAATTTCGGCGGGTGGTTTTGGTAGAGTATCCCCGGCGGGGAATCTGGACTTTGGCTTTTGTAACCGGTACGATCGAGAGTAACGACATTCCGTCTCATCTTTCCGGCGAAAGCCCGATCGGCATTTTCATCCCCACTACTCCCAACCCCACCACAGGATGGTACGCTATAGTCCCGGAAGCAGATGTAGTCAATTTGTCAATGTCGATCGAAGATGCCTTTAAAGTCATCATCTCCGGCGGCATCGTCAACCCCAACAACTCAATTGCAGTCACCGCCGACAACCCTCCTGGTAAAACACTCGAACCCTTGGTATCCGAATCAAGATACCAGCCTGTACCAGTCGAAGAAGATTAAACCAAGATCAGACGACGGTTGAAAGCGCGCCTAGACAAACGTAATTTCAACCGCCGAGTCTTCAACCCACGCACCATCTGGGTTTTGTTTGTGTAGATGCGGTTTCAACCGCCGAGTCTTGTTCAAAACCTGCCCACAAACAATCGTGACCGAGGGCAGGTTTTTTGCTAAGATAAGACGGCGGTTGAAACCGCGTCTAGACAAACGATGTCCGCCTCCGCGGACTAAAGAAAGATCAAGTAATGTCAACCTTCTGATCTTCAACCCGCGGAGGCGGGTTTTGTCTGTGTAGACGCGGTTTCAACCGCCCAGTCTTGTCCTTTCAACCAGCGCCTAACAATCTCAACAATTCCTAAATTCCTAAAGTCCCAAATTCTATCTAAAAACTATGAAAAAAGCACGCGAAACATCACGCGAACTCGCACTCCTTGGCATCAGCCAATTGCCGACAAATCCAGAACTCTTAGAAGCCAAGAAACTGCAAGATGTTCTTCTTGCCGCCATTCGCACCCTGACTACAGAAGTTCAAGAATCCCTGGAAGCAGCAGCATCGGAAATACAGCGAGGTAACGACAAACTGCTGGCTAGCGAAATCCGCGCCGCTGATATACAAAGTGCTAGAGCAATGGTGCGGGAAGCAGTCGAACTCACGCAAACCGCTATCAACCGTCTCGGTTCAGCAATGGAGTTTCCAGAACTGATCCAGCTAGCCAACCAGCAAGATGTCCGCACCTATGCTTTGCAAATCTTGACGAAAGTTAGCGCCAACCGCGTTCAAATTGACGAATTGCTCTCGGAAGCCCTCGTGGACTGGCAAATCGATCGCCTGCCTAGGATCGATCGAGATATCATGAGAATTGCGATCGCCGAAATCCTCTATCTTGGCTTACCCGAACAAGTCAGCGTCAACGAAGCCGTCCAACTCGCAAAACGCTACAGCGGCGACGAAGGACATCGGTTTATCAACGGAGTCCTCCGCCGAGTCGTCGATAAAATTAACGCAGAAGTTGTGAGTCAATAGTCGATAGTCTGTAGTCATTAGTCATCAGTCATTGGTCATTAGTGATTGGCAATCCGCAATCCGCTCTACACTAAGGACTTAGGACTAATGACTAATAACTACTCTCTATTCCCCATTTACTTCTATGGTTTTTAATTGGTTTCGTCGCCAGTACAGCGAAAGCGGATCTTCTGAATCAGAAACTCCCTCCGAACAAACCCCAGATGAGGCGGCACAATCCGCACCGGTTGAGCCTCAAACAGATGCAGCAGTAGAGGAAACCTCCCCCGCTGTAGCCGAAGATTATCTCAATTGGGCTAAAGCTGCTTACAAAAATATTCAAAAACAGCAACAAGCTGAAACAGAAGTTGCTCAAACAGCAGAAGCCGAGATTCCAGCAGCCGAAACAGAAGTTGCAGAAGTTGCAGAAATTGCAGAAGCACCCACCGCAGAAACTGTTGCAGACATTGCGGAAGTTGCAGCACCAGCACAGACAGCAGAAGCCGAGATTCCAGCAGCCGAAATAGAAGTAGCAGAATTTGCAGCAGCACCCACCGCAGAAACTGTTGCAGATATTGCGGAAGTTGCAGCACCAGCACAGGCTGAAACTAGCGATGTTGAAGAAGTTAATGCAGTCAGCTTAGTAGAGATTCCCGAACCTTCGCAACTAATAGCCGAGGCGATCGATTCTGTGCCTGCTACTCAACAATTAGAAGTTACAGCCGAAAATATAGAAATTGGCACACCTGCAAATGAGCTTGCAGACACAGAATCGATCGCATCTGAGGACTCCGCAGCCGAATCTTTGCCGTTTTGGGCCAGAGCTCAGGCCGATCGCCTGGAGCGCATCGAACGTCTCAAAGAAACCGCCCTTGAGGAACCAGAAGTCATCGCAGCCGCCGCCGAAAGAGCCGCAATTATCGAAGAAATTCCCGGTTTTGCCTTTGACGAAGGCTTCCTCTGGTCATCGGAAATCCTAGCCAGTCAAGGCCGCCGGCCCGATCAAGTATCCGTCGAAGAAATCAGTTGGCTGCAAAAACTGCGCAAAGGTTTAGAAAGAACTCGCCGCAGCTTAATTAATCGACTAAAGGCGATCGTCGGTCAAGGCCCGCTCAATGAAGACGCGGTAGCCGAAATTGAGACTTTGCTCCTACAAGCCGATGTCGGAGTCGCAGCCACCGACATCATTATCAACCGCCTCCAAGAAAGACTTAAACAAGAAGTTTTGCCGCCAGAACAGGCTTTAGCCTTCCTGAAAACCATCCTGCGCGACATTCTCGACGCTCCGACAGCCGAAACCGCCGCCGGCAATCCCGCCTACAGTCTGACTTTTGCCCCGGAAAAAGACACTTTCAACATTTGGTTGATTGTAGGAGTTAACGGTGCGGGCAAAACTACGACGATCGGCAAACTAGCCCACATAGCCCAAAAATCCGGCTACAAAACCCTAATTGCTGCCGCCGACACTTTCCGCGCCGCCGCCGTCGAACAGGTGAAAGTTTGGGGCTCCCGCAGCGGTGTCGAAATTATTGCTAACGAGGGGAAAAATACCGATCCGGCTGCTGTTGTGTTTGATGCGATCGCCGCTGCGGGCGCCAGAGACACAGAATTGTTGATCGTAGACACCGCCGGCCGCCTCCAAAACAAGAAAAATCTGATGGACGAATTAAGTAAAATCCGTCGCATTATAGACAAAAAAGCCCCCGGTGCTACCGTAGAATCTCTACTGGTTTTGGATGCCACGCTAGGTCAAAATGGTTTGCGACAGGCAGAAGTGTTCGCAGAATCTGCAAAATTAAGCGGAGTAGTATTGACAAAACTCGACGGTTCTGCTAAAGGTGGTGTTGCCCTAGCAGTAGTGCAGCAGCTAGGTCTGCCCATCCGCTTTATTGGAGTCGGAGAAAGCATCGAAGATTTGCGCCCGTTTTCTAGTTATGAATTTGTGGAAGCCCTACTCGATTTTAGATTTTAGATTTTAGATTTTAGATTGATGAGGTATCTGTAGCCGTCCCAATTTTTAGAGGCGGATACAGAGCTTCAAAATATCAAATTCTTAACCTTGAACTAGCATCGCAGGACTTGCGCCGACTGCCACGGGCGATCGAGTGAAAACTAAATATCTAGAAATAATACCTTCGTTCTGTTATTGCTTGCTTCGGATCAAAGCGTGATCCAAAGCGTGTCAAATTGAGCTACGGATGTAATATTAGTCTGCTGTCTGATTGCACAGTCTTCCCGATCCCCCCTAGCCCCCCTTAAGAAGGGGGGGACAAGAGCGCTCAAAGTCCCCCTTCTTAAGGAGGACAGAAAATGGTCAAAGTCCCCCTTCTTAAGGGGGACAGAAAATGGTCAAAGTCCCCCTTCTTAAGGGGGATTTAGGGGGATCGGGCCTCAGCTATAAACGAGATTTCTTAACGATTTCAGACTTAAGTTGATACAACTGTCCTAGTGCCCAACTTCCTTGGCGAGACCCAAACTACTTGCTCGATAAAAAACCGGATTTCTGTTCAGGTGCTGCGTAATTCCTCACTCAATCATCCTCCTTTTAAGATCGAAAATCACAAATTTAAAATGACTGCTGTGCCCTTGCCTCGCCCCTCACCTCAACCTGCTGACCGCCCTCCGGGTCGCAATTCCACCGACGCGACGCCAGTATTTGCCCTCAAAGAACTGGTGGCGCGCTTGTACCGATACCAGCACAACGTTCAAGATATGTTGGGCTCCCTGGGATTTGCCCTGCGCAGTTTTAACAATCTCAACCAATTTTTGGAGTTGGTGCCTTTGGTGGCAACTCGCGTTACCGACGCCGACGGGGGAGCTTTAGTGCTGTTCAAACCCAACGGTCAAGTCAGGTTCCAGCAGTTGCACTGTCAGGAAGGACGGCAGTGCCAAGATATGCGAAAAGCGCTAGAAATAGCCACCAGGCAAGCTACAGCAGGTGCGGGCGTGGCTGGTGCATCTTTTTGGGAAACCTCTGGGCAAACTTCCAGTCTCGACCTGCAAGTAAGTCGTTATTTGGGCCCGGATGTTCATCTGTTTGGGGCGCCAATTTTAGTCAAAAATTTGGAACGCGGACGGCTTTATGTTTTTAGCAGTGATCCGCAATATCTGTGGACTCCCAGCAGACAGAAATTAGTTCGGTTGGTGGCGGATCAAACCGCCGTGGCCATCTACAAAGATGAACTTACTGTTAAGTTAGCTGAAAAAGAACGCTTAGATAGAGAGTTAGAAATCGGGGCGGAAATTCAATTGCGGCTGCAACCCCGCAGTTGTCCTAAAATTCCTGGTCTTGATGTGGCTGCTCGCTGCCAAACTGCTAGCAGAGTCGGCGGTGATTATTATGATTTTATTCCCGCTGACTATGACCCGATCGGCAAGGAATATGAGGGGGAACACCCCCCATCCCTGATTAAAAATCTCAAGTCCAAAATCGACAAGGGCCGCTGGAGCATAGTCATCGGCGACGTGATGGGCAAAGGGGTACCGGCTGGCCTGTTGATGACGATGACGCGGGGTATGCTGCGGGCTGAGGTTTTGAACCGCCACTCGCCTGCGAGAATTTTGCAACATTTAAACCGGGTAATGCACGCGGATTTGGAGAATTCCCACCGTTTTGTGACTCTGTTTTATTCGGAGTATGACCCGAAAACTCGCGTTTTGTCTTACAGTAATGCTGCTCACCATCCGCCTTTGCTGTGGCAAGCTGCAACTAATTCGATTGTTCGGCTCGATACTTTGGAGGGAATGTTGATTGGTTTGGATGCTGATTCACGCTACCAAGAAGCCCACGTGCAATTGCAGCCTGGTGATACTATTATTTATTACACGGACGGATTTACTGATGCTGCTAATCAAACGGGCGAGCGCTTTGATGAGGATAACTTAACCGCGGCTTTTCAGTGGGCTTGTCAAAATTATCAGCAGGCTGAGGAAATTTTGGATTATTTGTTCGATCGCGTTCAGCAGTTTATCGGTATTGGCAATCGCAACGCAGATGACATGACACTGGTTGTACTTAGGGTAACATCTTCGATAGGAGAAAATCACCATGATAGTTAGTTTAATTTCGGAAATTACTGTTGGATTTACCAGCTCGATTAATTGGAGCGATGTGGCTCACCTTTTAGTTCTGAAATCTCATTTGAGTACGGTGATTTTGGGTCAAAGCTACGAAATTTTTACGAATTTTCAGAAAGCTTGGAACAATTTTGTGACGACTGGTCAAATAGGAGCTTTTTTTATCGGTATATTTGTCGGCTGGTTCATTAAGGGAATTTTTCCTTAGATTTGTGCTGGGGATTTGAAGGCATTAGGAAAAGACTGTAAAAGTTCAAAGTCAGGACTTCATTATTTTTTCATACAGCGCAATTTTTACATTTTTGTAGTCAGGACTTCAGTTTTTTAGTGTTAATAAAGGTATAACCGGGAGAAGGATTTGTATTCCTTACTACAAACCGGGAGAAGGACTTGTGTTCCTTACAAAAAATCGGTTTTCAAAGACTTCTACAACAGGCATATAATCTAGTTTTACTTTCCGCAATGACAACACAACCGAAAACTTGGAGTCAAAGATTTGAATCGGCACTGCACCCGGCGATCGCCCGATTCAATGCTAGTATTGGCTTCGATATTGAATTGATTGAGTATGACTTGACTGGTTCTGTCGCTCATGCTAAAATGCTCGCCAAAACTGGAATTATTTCCGCAGCAGAAGGCGAACAGTTAGTCAATGGTTTAGAACAAATCCGCCGCGAATACCGCCAAGGTCTTTTTGTGCCGGGAGTTGATGCAGAAGATGTTCACTTCGCCGTAGAGAAGCGGCTGACTGATATTGTGGGGGATGCGGGCAAAAAGCTGCACACTGCTCGATCGCGCAATGACCAAGCAGGCACTGATACTCGTTTGTATTTGCGCGATCGGATTGCCGAAATTCGTGAGCAATTGCGAGAATTTCAAGGGGTTCTGCTCGAAATTGCGGAACTTAACGTCGAAACTTTAATCCCTGGTTACACGCACTTGCAACGCGCTCAGCCGATTAGTTTGGCTCATTACCTGTTAGCTTATTTTGAAATGTCCGATCGCGATTGGGAACGTCTCGGCGATGTCTTGAAGCGGGTGAATATTTCGCCTTTGGGTTGTGGCGCGCTGGCGGGGACGACTTTCCCGATCGACCGACATTATACGGCAGAACTCTTGCAATTTGACAAGGTTTATGCTAACAGCTTGGATGGAGTGAGCGATCGAGATTTTGCGATCGAATTTCTCGCAGCCGCCAGCATCATCATGGTACACCTGAGCCGTTTGTCAGAAGAAATGATTTTGTGGTCTTCTCACGAATTTGGATTTATTACGCTCAAAGATAGCTGCGCTACGGGTTCTAGCATCATGCCCCAGAAAAAAAATCCCGACGTGCCGGAGTTGGTGCGGGGCAAGGCGGGGCGCGTTTTCGGTCACTTGCAAGCCTTGCTCGTAGTCGTGAAGGGACTGCCTTTGGCCTACAACAAGGATTTGCAAGAAGATAAAGAAGCTTTGTTTGATAGCGTCAAAACTGTACAGGGTTGCTTGGAAGCAATGACGATTTTGCTGCGGGAAGGAATCGCCTTTAATGGCTCACGCCTCGCCGCCGCGGTTGCAGAAGACTTTTCCAACGCTACAGACGTAGCAGACTATTTGGCCGCTAAGGGTGTTCCCTTCCGGGAAGCTTACAACCTCGTCGGCAAAGTCGTTAAAACTTGCCTGTCGGGGGGCAAACTCCTCAAAGATTTGACACTTGAGGAGTGGAAAGACTTGCACCCAGCTTTTGAGACAGACATTTACAGCGCGATCGCACCTCAGCAAGTGGTGGCGGCTCGCAATAGTTACGGTGGTACCGGGTTTGAACAAGTGAGAAAATCACTGATTGCTGCGCGCGATCGGATCGCCTAAACATCATCGTTGAATTCTTGGGCTAATTCAGGCTGGCTATCTCTCCTTAGAACGATCGTGTTTTGCACTATGGTTCTAAGTTGAGCAGATAGCCTGACTATATTACTCTTCAGCAGCAGCCATATCTTTGTCCCGTCCGCCGCCGCCGCTCATGGCGCCCATGCCGCCGCCGTTGCCGCCGTCAAATCGTCTTCTCTTGTTGGAGAACATATCTTGATTTCTCCGCTTGCGAAACTTGCGAGCGTATGCTTGATTTCGTTGTGCCTTCTCTTTCTTGAGATTGCGGCGCTTAGCCATTATGACCTCACTAATAAACATTGACATTCCCCTGGCTTTCGCCGAGGGGATTCTTAAGGATAAACTTTTTTTCGGGATAAATCCGCAAAAAGTTTGATTCTTAAAGGCGCTGTCAGTGCACCAGGGCTCGCGGACTCCGCCATTAAGGCTGAGTTTTTAGCAAATAATTGAAATTAAAACTGTATCTTGTTGCATACTAATTGTTTGATTGGCTCTCTTGAGAGCTGTTTCCCTATCCCTGACAAGACCGGAAGCTCCGGAAGCGGGTATGGGGAAGCTATGGCGCCGATCGCTTGCGGGATTTCCACTTTGGTCAGCGCTGAGAGTGACTTACTTTGTATGCAGTCGTATATCATATCAAATTTTAGACGCTTTTGCTCTGATTTCACAAATACCACCACAAATGACACTCAATCCTGGTGATCTAGCCCCTGTGTTCAGCCTGCCCGACGCTGCCGGCAAACTTGTCAGCCTCGAAAATCTGCAAGGGCGGCGAGTTGTACTCTACTTTTACCCTCGCGATAGTACCCCCGGCTGTACGAAAGAAGCTTGCGCCTTTCGCGACATCTACTCCGACTACGAGTCGCGCAATATTGTAGTGCTCGGCGTTAGCACTGACGACGCAAAATCTCACGCCAAGTTTGCAGCCAAATATCAACTGCCTTTTCCTTTGCTGTGCGATTCAAACGCCGAAGTTGCTACCGCCTACGGTTGTTACGGACTCAAAAAATTTATGGGCAAAGAATTTATGGGCATTACTCGATCGACCTTCGCGATCGACCCTGATGGTAAGATTGAAAATGTTTGGCGCAAAATCAAACCAGAATCTCACGCAGCGGAGATTTTAGGACAGTTGCCGGATATTTCGCCTGCATGAAGAATTAACAATTCTGACCCCAAATCTGGGAGATAGCAGGTCTAAAATTACTTTCCCCTCAACAAGCTTTTAAGTTTATGCGTCGATTGTGGCAATTTGTACAGACTGTGCTGGGTCTGATTTTTCGACATCCCGTCACTGGTACCGCCGTGATTCCTGTATTACCTGACGGGAGAATTGTCTTAATTCGTCGCCGCGACAACGGTCGTTGGGCACTGCCGGGAGGTATGGTGGATTGGGGAGAGGATATTCCGACAACGGTGCGGCGGGAATTGGCGGAGGAAACTGGACTCGATTTAGTCAAAATTCGTCGGTTGGTGGGCGTTTATTCGGCTGCCGATCGAGACCCTCGCTTGCACTCGATTTGTATTGTGGTAGAAGCAGAGGTGCAGGGAAAGATGCAAGTTCAGGATACGCTGGAAATCAGTGAGGTTGAGGCTTTTTTGCCGACGGCGATCCCGAAGGACGAACTCAGCGACGATAACGACGAACACTTGCAGAACTATTTTCAAGGTCTGACAACTTTGGCGTAATCGGCAGGGCATCGAAATTTGAGCAACGTTGGGAATTATCTCGCCGTCAAAAGCTGTTTATTATGAGTATGGAATTAATTTTTAATGTTTCCATGCTTTAATTTATAATCTCTGAACATTAATTTAATCATCTTTTTATTGCTGAATATTAAACCGGATGTACTCACCGCTACGCAATTCTCGGGTCAAACTCTCTTTAGGGCACATCTTCTGGCGCGAAGTCGGCAGAGGCCCAAATTTAGTATTTTTGCACGGTTCTTGGGACGACGGCAGTCAGTGGCTGCGGACGATCGAGCATTTGAGCCCCGACTTCCAATGCTTTGCACCAGATTTGCTGGGCTTTGGTAACTCGGAACGCCCGAATGTTAATTATTCGATCGACCTGGAAGTAGAATGTCTCGCCCAATACCTCGATACTTTGAACCTGCGAGAGGTTTATTTAATTGGTGACTCTTTGGGTGGCTGGGTGGCCGCTAGCTACGCCATCAAATATCCCGATCGAGTGCAGGGTTTGGTGTTGTTGGCCCCAGAAGGTGTCAAGGTTAGCAACCGACGAGGGCGGTGGGAGACGGCTAGCTGGCTGATTGGTAAACCTCCGCTGGCTTACTGGTTTTTGCGATCGATCTATCCAATTGCTAAGTTGCTGAGTAGCCAAAAGAAGATTGACCGGCTGCTAAACTTCAGACAGCAGTTGATGCAGTCCCCAGTTGCCGTGCAGTTGCTGTTCAGGCGGAAGCGGGCTGAAATTACAGCAGAGTTAGTAGATGAGAATTTGCCTTTGCTGAAAGCACCTGTTTTGCTGTTGCACGGTTCTGAAGATACCTCCGCAGCTTTGTCTCTGTGTCAATCCTATGCTGCTCTAGTTCCTAATGCCGAACTGCAATCTGTCAGTCCGGGGGAAAGCAATTTGCCACAGGAAGTCCCGGATATTGTTGCTAACTATATTCGCGATTTTGCTAAGTAAATTGGTCATTGTTGACAGTTGACAGTTGACAGTTGACAGTTGACAGCGAAGTTTTTAGGCAGGGGATTTAAGCCCCAGCCTAAAAACAATCCACCTAAAGGTGGGGGCTTAAATCCCCTGTGCTTTGGTAACAGTACAACTAACCGCAGATGCAAGGCAGATGAACACTGATCAACGCAGATAATTTAAAGATAAAAGAGCTTGGGAGTGCAAGAGGTTTATTCTTGTCAAAAAATAATCAAATTATTGTGGGGTGGGCTTCGCAGCACCGCCAGAAATATGCAATTTAGGTGCACAACAGCTTAATAACTAATGACTAATGACTGATAACTAATTCCCCAAAAAATGGCTTCTGGTGCGTCAATTACCGAGGAAGCTGTATCGGGAAATGCTGCGGTTAGGTATTTTAAAAGCAAAGTGCGATCGCCCCCAGTGACTGCAATTTTGCTATTGGGAAACAAACGTAGCCAATCTTCAATAAAATCCCTAACTCCTGCCACCGCCGCATACACAACTCCGCTTTGAATAGCCCCAGCAGTATCTGTAGCCCAGCGGTGGGGCAGAGTTTCTGGTAATCTGACTGAGGGCAATGCAGCGGTTTTTTTCCCTAACGACGACAACTGCAAACCCAAACCGGGTAAGATTGCACCCCCAACTAAATACCTATTGACATCTGCCCCAGTAAATGTTAAAGCTGTACCAGCATCTACAAGTAACATTGGCCAACCCAATTGGTTGCCAGCACCCAGTAAAGCCAAAGCTCTATCAATTCCCAGGGTAGGATAGAGTCCCCCGATCGCCAACTGGTCTAAAGTAATAATTCGGACTTCAGGATAACTCTGCCAAATTGCTGTTTGCTGCGGAACTACTGATGCCAAAACTAGAGGTAGCGGCACTACAGAAAGTGTGTGAAAATTAGAAACAGCGGGAGTAGCAGGAAGACAAGGGAAATTGTGAGCAGATATTTGCTCGATCGCCCTCATCACTGTTTTCACCAAAAATTCGGCTTTTTCTGCCTCGGAGAGCCGGGAAACAGCATCAGCTTTCAGATGCTCTGTATCCCATGTTTTTTCCAGGGTTTTGCCCGCAAATAATCCCCAGTGCAGCCGTGAATTGCCGATCGCCAAAGCTATTTTCATCTGGCTTTTACCTCTCAATTCAGGTATAAGATTGTCGGTGCAAGCTGGCGGCTGAAAATTATCGGCAATTGAGTTTTCCATGTTGATCGATCGCGCGCAAACATTGAACTAAAGATAGATTCTAGATTGATTTTATTCGCTTAACATGGCGGTTAACTCTAATTGACATCTAACTAACTTTAATGGTGCGCGCCAAATTACTATGGTCTGCCACAGAACTCATAATTTATATTTATAAATATTTGTAAATATAATAATTGCTATCCTCATACTGAATCCTTTATAATATATGAAGATTCCAATAGTCCTGGTAGCGACGATTTGGCTATTGGCGGGGTAAGCTCAGGTATAAAAAACCAGACTAAATCAAGATCCTGTAAAACTACTGAGTAAATATGTCTTTAAAAATACAAGAACACGAAAACCCCTGGCATAAATTAACTTGCCGATTGCCTGAATCAGGAAATTGGAGACAGGAAGAAGGTCTTTTGTTACCAGAAATAGACGCACAAAAAGCCCTGATCGTGCAGATGCAGCAGCAAGTTCAGCTATCAAACTTGCTGAACGACATTAATAACGAAATTCGCAGCACCCTTGATATCGAACAAATTTTAACATCTGCTTGCAGATTGCTGGGGCAAGCGCTAGAGTGCAGCCGCGTCAGCATTTTAGTCAAAGAATCCAATACAGAAAAAATTTTAGTCACGCGGGGAGAGTACAACGCGGGGGACTATCCGATCCAACTGGGAATGAAAGTACCGATTACTGACAACCCGCACTTGACTGCTGTGGTGTGTCAGCAAGAGTCGCTAGCATTGACGAAGTTTCTCGATTTTCCGGGATTGAATGAACAAACCCGACAAATTGCCGAAGCTTTGGAAATTAAGTCAATGCTGGCAGTCGCTACTCGCTATCAAGGTGAAGTGAATGGCATAATTGGCTTGCATCAGTGCGATCGCGAACGGGAATGGACAGATTGGGAAAGGCAACTTTTAGAAGGGGTAGGATCGCAATTGGCGATCGCGATCAATCAAGCCAAACTCTACAGCCAAACCCGTCGCCAAGCCGAACAAGAATCTCTGTTGCGACTGATCGGCAACCAAATTCGCAGTACCTTGGATCTGGGAACTATTCTGCAAACAGCGGTGAGGGAAGTCCGCCAACTGTTGCAGTGCGATCGAGTAATTATCTACCAGTTTGAAGATAACTGGCAGGGAAAAGTTGTCGTTGAAGACATGATAGTTCCTTGGCCTTCAATTTTAGGAGATATGGGGGCCGATAAGTGTTTCAGGGGAGATTACGCCGCTCTTTACCAGCAAGGGCGAGTCAAAGCAATTAATGATATTTTTAATGCTGGTTTGGAGCCTTGTCACGTTGATTTTTTAGATAGTTTGCAGGTAAAAGCTAATCTGATTGTACCGATTGTTACATCCAGAAGCGAAGAAAATTCACTCCCTACAGCCGGAAGTTCTAATTTAAAATTTCCCGGTAGACTGTGGGGTTTGCTGATTGCTCACGAGTGCGGTGATACCCGGAATTGGGAGCAGCAAGAAACGGAGTTACTGTCGCAGCTAGCTGACCAAATGGCGATCGCAATTCAGCAAGCAGAACTCTATAGCCAAGTCCGAGAAGCTGCGGTCAAATCTCAAGCTCAAACCCAGCAATTGCAAGCAGCGCTGCAAGAATTGCGATCGACTCAACAGCAATTGATCCAAACCGAAAAAATGTCTGGTTTGGGGCAAATGGTGGCGGGAATTGCTCACGAAATTAACAATGCTAACAATTTCATCCACGCTAACTTGTTTCACGCTCAAGAATATTTTAAAGTCTTGAACGAAGCTGTGGAACTTGCCGGGAATGCCTGCCCTGAAGCAGCGGAAGCACTTGTCAGAATCAATGAAGAATTAGAACTGGATTACATTCGAGAAGACTTTGGTAAACTGCTCAATTCCATGCGGGAAGGTAGCGGCCGGATTCGATCAATCGTGACAACACTGCGAAGTTTTTCTCGTTTAGATCACGCTGAATTTAAAGCTGTCGATTTGCATGAAGGCTTAGAAAGCAGTTTGTTGATGCTGCAAAATAAGCTAAAAACAAATATCAAAATCGATAAACAATACGGAAGTTTGCCACTAATAAAATGTCATGCGGGTCAAGTCAACCAAGTATTTTATAATTTGATTGACAACGCTTTAGATGCGATCGACTCAGCAGACAAACCGGGGGAATTAACAATCCGCAGTTGGCAAAGCGAGCCGGACTGGGTAACAATTTCTGTCCGGGATACGGGAAGTGGCATTCCGGCGGCAATTCAAGACAAGATTTTTGACCCGTTTTTTACTACTAAACCTGTGGGGAAAGGCACCGGTTTGGGACTTTCTGTGTGCTATCAGGTAATTGTGCAAGCTCACGGCGGCCGGATTCGGTGTGTTAGTGAGGTTGGCGGTGGAACTGAGTTGATTGTCGAGTTACCGTTGACAAATCAGAAGGGATAAGATGGGTTAATTATTAGTTGTTGTAAGTTGTTGTGGCATTTAAATTGCCTATTTTGGGCTAGCAAATCGAGCAACACTCCACTGATGGTTTAATTATTTTTTGAAGTGCAATTTAAATGCTGGGCGAGCTTATTATTTTAAGCAACCGGGTTTCTGCGTCTATAACTGTTGAAATTACGATCGCCGGTCGATCGCACTTACAGTCGATCGCCCTTACAGTCACTACTTACAATCGAGTCGATCGCACTTCCACCCAACCCAGCCTTAGTTGTAGAATACCTATATACCACATCTCGCCACAAAAAGCAACGACCGAAGTCATGATTATTTATTGACAGCGATCGCACTTTTTTTTCAGTCGCCATAGTATATTTATCATCATCATCCTCTGATGGCTATTTACCCCAGAATATATTTGACCAAAAATTAAATACTAATTCCGTCAAGTTATGCAATACATTCATCTTCAAGCAGATACCGTCTCAGATGCTGGATGAACTGTCTTGTATTCAGAAATTACTTAAATGCCACCTGCGGCATTCAAGTCAAATAGCTACAGCCCAACCATAGGCCCAGAGGCAAATTCCGACTACTTGGAAACGTTAAATATACTCCAACTCGATGCCGCGCGAAAATCCATTTTATTTCAGGACTACCGCGTTCAGGCTCCACCCTACTATCTGCCATCCTGCGGCAAAACCCCAGGTTTCACAGCGCCATGACTAGCCCTGTGGGTGGTTTAACAGAGCAAATGCTCGAAGCCATGAGCGAAAATAACGAGTTTTCCGTATTTATTTCCGACGAACAAAAACGGCAGATAATTTTCAGTATTTTTACTTAAAATTACCAGCCGCAAGCCGATTAGCATCGACAATCCCGACCAAAAATCATCAGGACATCTATCTACCATGACTAACCAAATTATTTTCGTTGACTCTGAGCTACAGGATTATCAAACCCTAATCGACGGCATCAATGGCGCTGAAATTTTTATTTAAAATAAAAATTTCAGCGCCATCGAACAAATCACTAAAACCTTGGCTGACCAAAGTGGTATTGAAGCAGTTCATATAGTTTCTCACGGGAGTTCAGGGAGCTTAAACTTTGGCTCTAGTACCCTTGACAATCAAAATATTTCCGAATTTAGCAAGGATATTCAACAATGGGGGAAATCCTTAACTAAAAACGCAGATATTCTCCTCTATGGTTGTAATGTTGCCCAAACTTCTGAAGGAAAAGCCTTCGTCAAACGCCTCAGTCAATTAACTCGTGCCAATGTTGCAGCATCCACTACTCTTACAGGAAATGCCAACTTAGGCGGAGATTGGAACCTAGAATTTATCATCGGTGAAATTAAAACCGCCTTAGCATTTTCTCCGCAAGTTACAGCCGCCTACAGTGGTGTTTTAGGTAATGGCCCTGGGGGGGTAGATATAGTTACTGGTGCCCCCCTCCAAGTATGGCTAAAAGCTAACACTATTGCAGGTGCTAATGGTAGTGCAGTCAATACTTGGACAGATTCATCAGGTGTGGGAAATAACGCCACCGGGACTGGCGCAATCCTGGTTACAAATGAAATTAATGGGCAATCTGTTGTCAAATTTGATGCTACTAATATATACCCAGTGGGGGGGACAATTGTCAATCCTTACACGATCTTAACTGTTTCCAAACAAGATGGAGCCACCAAAAAACGGCTCATTTCTAGTAATAGCACTAATTGGCTCTTAGGATATTGGGCGCAAGGTTCACCTGCGGGAGAAGACCAATTTTTCGCACCAAATGGGTTTGTTAATCTCCCAGGTACACCCTTTTCAGGCAACCCCATTATTTATACTGCAACAGGAACAGGTAGTTTATCAACACTTTACAAGAATGGCCTTTCATTAGCAGCAAATAGTAATGGAACAGGAGCGCCGGGACAACTTTCCCTTGGTGGATGGGGACAGACTGGGACTGAAAAATCTGACGGTAAAGTAGCAGAGGTTATTGCTTTTAATCGTGTTATTAATGATGCCGAGCGTACCCTCGTTGATAACTACCTCAGTGCAAAATACAATATTACCCTAACCACTGGAGATCATTATGCTGGGGACACTCCAGCCAACGGCGACTACGATTTCAATGTAGCAGGCATTGGCAAAGAAGCCAACGGCAACAACATTTCTGGTAACACCACAGGCGGTTTAACCATTGATAATGGCACGTTCCTCCAAGACAACGGCGACTACCTAATTGCCGGACAAATAGAAACAACCAACGCCACAAATGTCACAACAGACCTTCCCAGCGCTACTGCAAATAACCGTTTGTCTCGCATCTGGTATCTCGATAAAACCGATATTGGTACTGCTGGTGGAACAGCCAATCTCACCTTCGACTTTTCCGACTCTGGATTAGGTGGTACTCCTGCTGGGAAATATCATTTATTGTATCGGTCTGCTACAACAGGCAATTTCGCTTACGTTAACAACGCCACTCTCACTACTAACAGCACTTTTAGCATCACTGGCGACCAAGTAACTTTTAATGGCATTAATACCGCATTACTCAACGATGGGTATTACACAATAGCATCAAAAGTGAACGATGTTCCCCTCCTCGACAACATTACAAACCCAGCAGCAATTAATGAAGATGCAGCCCAACAAACCATTACACTCACAGGCATTGGCGACCTAGAAACCGCAACTAACGCCCTGACAATCGCCGCTACTTCCAGTGACACTACCTTAACAGGTACACCAACTATTACGAATAATAATGATGGCACAGCTACCCTTACATACACACCAGTAGCTAATGCGAATGGCACTGCTAACATCAGCGTCGTCGTCACAGATGCGGATAGTGGGACTGTAACTAAATCCTTTGCTGTCACCGTTAACCCAGTCAACGACCAACCCAGTTTCAACAACTTAGGCAACCAAACCCTAACAGCATGGACAAACACAGTTCAAAGCGTCACAGGTTGGGCTAAAACCTTCAACTTCGGCCCTGCCAATGAATCCACTCAAACTGTTAGTAACTTCACGGTTACTAACACCGAAAACACCTTATTTACAACTCAACCCAGTGTAGCAACCGATGGCACGCTGACCTACACTCCTAGCGGTAAACCCGGTACAGCCACCGTTAGTGTGCAACTGCAAGATAACGGTGGTACAGCCAATGGCGGCGTTGACCTTTCCAACACAGCCACCTTTAACATTACCATTCCAGTACCCAAAGTCAACCTTACTGCTAGTACAAATACCGCCAGTGAAGCCGGAAAAACTGATATTACTTTCACCGCCACTGCTGAAGGTAATGTTGTCGGTGCTCAAACAGTTAATTTAGCATTAACTGGTACTGCTAGTGCTGCTGACTTTACGCCTGCTTTTATTCCCACTCCAATAACAATCCCCAGTGGGAGTAACACGGGGACAGTCACTCTCACAGTTAACGATGATAGCCTTCCCGAAAATAGCGAAACAGCCACTTTAACGATTAGTAACCCAAGCACAGGAATTGCATTAGGAACTACCACAAACCAAAGTGTCACAATTGCTGATAACGATTCAATTAGTTATGCAATTGCCACATCAACCGCTAATTTAACTGAAGGAAATAGTGGGAATCAAACAGTCACATATACCGTCACTCGTAGCGGCGGAATTGGAGTAGCAAGTACAGTTAACTATGCCCTTAGTGGCACGGCTGATAGTTCAGATTATAACAGTATTGGCGGCACATCAGGAGCCACAACTGCAACGGGAACCATCAGTTTTGCGGCGACAGAAACCAGTAAAACCATCACATTAGATGTCTTGGGAGATGCTGTAGTTGAACCTGACGAAACAATTATTGCCACTCTCTCCAATCCCAATTTAACCGCAGCACCGGAAAGCTCAACTATAACTACAGCTACGGCAACCACAACGATTAATAACGATGACGCAGCACCAGAAATCCAAGTATTAGACGGCACAACGGATATAGCTGATGGTACAACAAGTGCGATCGACTTTGGCAGTGGATTAATCGGCGGTACTCTCAACAAAACCTTCACAGTCAAAAATCTCGGTACAGCCGCCTTAAATCTCAGCAACCTGACTTTACCCACCGGATTTAGCATTGTCGGAACTTTACCTGCAACTGTCGCCGCCGCCGGTACTGCGACTTTCCAAGTTCAAGTAGATACGACAGCAGTAGGAAATAAAACAGGTACGTTGCAATTTGTCAATGATGACAGCGATGAAAATCCCTTTAATTTCCCGATTTCAGCATCAGTTACAGCCGCGCCAGCACCGGAAATTCAAGTATTAGACAACACAACGGATATTGTTGATGGTACAACAAGTGCGATCGACTTTGGCAGTGGATTAATCGGCGCAACTCTCAACAAAACCTTCACAGTCAAAAATCTCGGTACAGCAGCCTTAAACCTCAGTAACCTGACTTTACCCACAGGATTTAGCTTAGTTGGAACCTTACCTGCAAGTGTCACAGCCAATGGTAGTACGACTTTGCAAGTTCAAGTAGATACAGCCACAGCCGGAAATAAAACAGGTACGTTGCAATTTGTCAATAATGACAGCGATGAAAATCCCTTTAATTTCCCGATTTCAGCATCAGTTACAGCCACACCATTACCAGAAATCCAAGTATTAGACGGAACAACGGATATAGTTGATGGTACAACAAGTGCGATCGACTTTGGCAGTGGATTAATCGGCGCAACTCTCAACAAAACCTTTACCGTCAAAAATCTTGGTACAGCAGCCTTAAACCTCAGCAACCTGACTTTACCCACAGGATTTAGCTTAGTTGGAAACTTACCCGCAAGTGTCACAGCCGGTGCGAGTGCGACTTTCCAAGTTCAAGTAGATACCGCGACAGCCGGAAATAAAACAGGTACGTTGCAATTTGTCAATGATGACAGCGATGAAAATCCCTTTGATTTCCCGATTTCGGCATCAGTCACAGCAACAGCAACGCCTGCACCAACGCCTGCACCAACGCCTGCACCCGCCAACGTCTTAGACTACTCAACCTCCCCTGTCGGCGTCACCGAAAACTTCGGCACCAGCCCCGAACCTGTAAACATTACTGGTAGCCCCTCTAACGATAACTTTACAGGCACTAGCGGTGCAGACATCATCAATGGCGGTGATGGCAATGACATCATCAATGGCGGTGATGGCAATAACACCATCAGCGGCGGTGGTGGTAACGACACCATCAATACTGGTAGTGGCAATAACTTGATTGATGCCGGTGCCGGAAATGACACCATCACAGGTGGTGCCGGAAACGACACCATCACAGGTGGTACCGGAAACGACACCATCACAGGTGGTACCGGTAGCGATATCTTCAGTTTCGCCCCCATCCCCGGTTCCACATTAGGGCAAAACTTAATTACCGATTTCACCACGGGAGAAGACAAGCTGCAACTTGATACTGCCCTTGGTTTCACCTCTGTGGCGCAAGTCTTAGCAGCCCTACAAACGACTCCTGCGGGTTTAGTCTTAAACTTAAGCGATGGCGGGCAAATCTTACTGAATAACGTTTCTGCCTTGTCAGCTAATGACATCATTCTGGTGAATGCACCTATCTCACCCGCACCCGCGCCTGCACCGATACCAAAACCTATACTTTTACCAGTACCAACACCTACGCCTGCACCCGTACCAACTCCAACGCCTGCACCCGTACCAACTCCAACGCCTGCACCCGTACCAACTCCAACGCCTGCACCCGTACCAACTCCAACGCCTGTTAACCAAGAGGATACAAACTGCATTTGCGACAAAATTGAGTATCCCAATCTTAACCAACCAAACCAACAAATTGATAACATTATCAATGGCAGCCCCGGTTTGCTAATTGGTACTCCCGCAAACGAGGCTTATTTTGGCAGCAATAACCCCAATATTTTCGATGCTAAAAAAGGCAACGATAACTTGTTTGGCGGTGAGTTAAAGGATATCTTCAATGGCAATGAAGGCAATGACTTCATTGACGGGGGCAAGGGAGAAGACCTCTTATTTGGTGGCAAAGGCAACGACATCATTCTTGGTGGTTTGGGTGAAGATGTGATTTTCGGGAATCAGGGCAATGATTCAATTAACGGCCAAGATGATGATGATTTAATCTTTGGCAATGAAGGCAATGATTTTATCGACGGCGGTAAAGGAAATGATTTAATTTACGGTGGCAAAGGAGATGATGTAATTCTCGGCAGTCAAGGTAATGATACTCTGTTCGGACAACTGGGAGATGATACTTTGTGCGGCGGTGAGCTAGATAACGTCATTTACGGCGGCCAAGGTAACGATTTAATCGATGGAGGTAAGGGCAACGATTCGATTTATGGAGACTTTGGTAATGATACGCTTCTCGGTTGCGAAGGCGACGATATCTTGTTTGGAGGTTCGGGCAATAACAGCTTAGTTGGCGGTTTGGGAAATGACACTTTTGTGTTAAATTCTAGTCAGGGATTTGACTTAATTGCTGATTTTGTCAAGGGTAAAGATTCGCTCGGATTGTCGGGAGGTTTGAGTTTTAATCAGTTAGAAATAACTCAGAACAATAACAGTGCGCTGATTAAGTTAAAGGGAAGTGGAGAATTAGTTGCTTCTTTAACTGGAGTCACCGCCAGCCTAATTGGTGTTAACGATTTCCGAGTTATTTGAGCATTTCCAGGTGGCGGACACGGCATTGCCGTGTCCCTACAGATGCTCTCGGTAAAGGTGCGTCGCCGCTCGAAAAGTCAAGTGAATTTAGGGATTAAAGAATGGCGACGCACCGTAGGAATACTGTTGCATGAGTTTTAATGATTGGTATTAAATGCTGAGGGAGCTAATCAGCAAAACTTCGGAGAGTTTCAGGGCTGACGGATGGGGCGAAAAACCCGGTTTATACGAGTTTTGGAAACAGGAGCGAGAATATCGCCAGAAACCGGGTTTCTGAGTTTTAGGTGCGTCCAATTTATTTTAAAATTTGATTCGTAAAATTGTAATTTTGTCAATACCTAATTTGTAGATTTTCCCCAAAATGCCCGTGAAGCGAATCTATCCCGTAGGGAATCGCCCACTGCACATATCAATAACTTTGAAGTTACTTAACACCCTCATAAGAAATTTTATGAAGATTTACAAAAGAAACGTGTCAGAATGGAAACAATAAGGTAATGGATAACAGACAAGGAGGCACAGTATGGTAGCCCTGACTGAACGAGTCCAACGCAAATTGACGGTGGAAAAAGTCGAAATTGCCCCTGACACAACGGCAATTCGATGCCTGGACTGGGATAGAGACCGCTTTGACATCGAATTCGGGCTCAAAAACGGTACAACTTACAACTCATTCATCATTCGCGGCGAAAAAACTGCCCTCGTCGATACTTCTCACGAGAAATTTCGCCAACAATATATGGACTGTCTGACGGGCGAAATCGACCCGAAAGACATTGACTATCTCATTATCAGCCACACTGAGCCAGACCACAGCGGTTTAGTTAAAGATGTGCTGGCGCTGGCACCCCAAGCGATTGTCGTGGGGGCGAAAGTAGCAATTCAATTTTTAGAAAACCTGATACACCAGCCATTTGAGCGACTGGTAGTTAAAAACGGCGACAAACTAGATTTAGGAAATGGCCACGTTATCGAATTTGTATCCGCGCCCAACTTGCACTGGCCTGATACTATTTTCAGCTACGACAGCAAAACTCAAGTGCTGTTTACTTGCGATGCTTTCGGGATGCACTATTGTTCCGATAGCACCTACGATGACGATTTAGCTGCGATCGAGGAAGATTACCACTTTTATTATGAGTGCTTGATGGGCCCCAATGCTCGATCGGTCTTGAGTGCAATGAAACGCATGGCAGAATTGGGAGAAATCGGTACGGTGGCGACCGGTCACGGGCCGCTGCTCAGGTACAATGTAGTTGAACTTACCGGACGTTACAAAAAGTGGAGCCAAGCTCAAGCTAAGGCAGAAACCACGGTAGCGGTATTTTACACTTCTGATTACGGATTTAGCGATCGACTCAGCCAGGCGATCGCCCACGGGATCACCAAAACCGGTGTCGCCGTAGAAATGATGGACTTGACAATCGCCGACTTGCAGGAAGTTCGGGAACTTGTCGGTACTGCTGCGGGTATCGTGATTTGTTCGCCGCCTAGTAATGGCGCTGCTGCTGAAAATGCCGAAGCAGCTATCAACACAATTTTAGTTGCAGCTAACAACAAACAATCCTTCGGTTTGTGCGAATCCGGCGGCGGTGATGACGCATCTATTTACCCGCTGCGAAACAAGTTCAAAGAGTTGGGTTTGAAAGAAATATTTCCCAACATTTTGATTAAAGAAGCGCCGACGGAAGCGATTTATCAACTTTGCGACGAAGCCGGTACCGACTTGGGACAATGGCTGTCGCGGGACAAGGCTGTTAAACAGATGAAATCCCTCGATAGCGATGTTGATAAAGCTTTGGGACGCATCAGCGGCGGATTATACATTATTACTGCTCAAAAAGGCGCGGTTAGCAGTGCGATGTTGGCTTCTTGGGTGACGCAGGCAAGTTTTAAACCGCTGGGTTTAACTATAGCAGTTGCTAAGGATCGGGCGATCGAATCCATGATGCACGCGGGCGATAAATTTGTCCTCAACGTGCTCGAAGAAGGCAATTATCAAAGCTTGATGAAGCACTTTTTGAAGCGTTTTGCTCCTGGTGCCGATCGATTTGCCGGAGTCAAAACTCAACCTGCTACCAATGGTTCTCCGATTTTGACAGATGCTCTAGCTTACATGGAATGCGAAGTGGTTAGCCGGATGGAACTTTCGGATCATCATATCGTATATGCGATCGTTGATAGCGGTCGCGTATCCAATCCCGAAGCGCTGCCGGCAGTTCACCACCGCAAAGTCGGCAATCACTATTAGAAGGAAGAAGGAAGAAGGAAGAAGGAAGAAGGAAGAAGGAAGTTTCAACAAGCGTGTTTAACCCCTGATAAAGGTCGTTTACATCCGAGGCTCGATCCCCCCTTAAGAAGGGGGGAACCGGAAACAGATCAAAGTCCCCCTTTTTAAGGGGGATTTAGGGGATCTTGCCTCAGCTACAAATGAGATTTATCCAGGTTTTAGGATTTTGATATCCATGCACTGCGCACCTTGCGTACCCAACAGTTGCTTTTCTTTATTTCTCTCTTCCTTTCTTACTCTGCGTTAGGGTGTGCAACACCTGATCGGGCTATAAAAATATGGTGCGCCACCAGCACCTTTACCGGGCAAACACTTGTCATTCTGAGTGTATTTTAACTAGGAGAATTGCCAATGCCAACGAAGCTTTTAGAAGACCGACATTACACAATTATTATTGCCAGAAGCGATGCCAGCCGAGACCCTCAACACCCTTTGTACGAGGAATGGGTAGAAGCACAGGCATCTCTGATCGACTTAGCAAAAAAATGTCAAGAATTTGACAATGACGGCATAACCGTCTATGAAGCTTCTACTCCTATGTGGAAGTATAAAAATTCAAATGTTGCCCGGTTGGCTGAAATTTTGCAGCGACAAAATACGGAACCGGATGCAGCAAAGCCGACTGCTATTAATTTGGCAGAACCTCTAACAACAGCTTTTAGCGATTATTTTCAGATCAAAACAAAGGGTGCTGGGAAAAAAGGAGCAATAATTGTTGCAGTCCTAGATGAAAAACCAGAAAATAGCGCTGCTATCGCCGAAATTATTGTAAGTGCGGCAAATAAAGTAGATAGAGATGAAGAAATTGGTGTGAGCTTTATCCAAATTGGGGAAGATTTGAAAACCAGGGAATTTCTAATTTACCTGGATACCAATTTACAGGCTCAAGGTGCAAAATTTGATATTGTAGATACCAAATTTTGGCACGAAATTAAAAGAAGTTCTGTTGTTCAGTTTCTCATAGGTGCAATAAATGACTAATGCTCTAATTTCCAGAACCGCATCTGATGCCAAACCCCGCGACGTGCAGTTTGTCCCAATTGCCACAGATACATCAGCAGTGCGATCGCGCACTTGGGATAGACTCAAATTTGAAGTAGAATATTCTCTCCAAAGGGGGACGACAGCAAACAGCTATATTATTCAAGCTGACAAAACTGCTTTGTTCGACCCACCGGGGGAATCTTTCACCCAAAATTATCTGGATTGTTTGCAGAAACGGGTCGATTTGACTAAGCTAGATTATGTGATTTTAGGGCATTTCAATGCTAACAGATCCGTTACAATTAAAGCTCTGTTAGAATTGGCTCCGCAAGTAGCTTTTGTTTGTACGAATCCAGCGGCGATTGGTTTGCGAGGGGCTTTTCCCGAACAAGAATTAAACATTATGATCGTACGGGGAGAAGAAACTCTCGATTTAGGAAAAGGTCACAAATTAAAATTCATCGCGACTCCGACTCCTCGCTGGCCTGATGAACTTTGTACCTACGATCCGCAAACTCGAATTGTGTTCACTGACAAATTTTTTGGAGCTCATGTTTGCGGCGACCAAGTATTTGATGAAGGGTGGAGTGTTTACAACGAAGACCGCCGCTATTATTACGATTCGCTGCACGCATCTCAGGCTAAACAAGTGCTGGCTGCAATGGATAAATTAGCTGATTTATCAACAGCATTTTATGCTCCCGGTCACGGCCCGATCGTCCGTTATGGCCTCCACGAATTGAGCAATTTGTATCGGGAATGGAGTCAACAACAAAATTCAAAAGACTTGACAGTTGCTTTGATTTATGCTTCGGCTTACGGGAATACGGCTACTTTGGCGCAGGCGATCGCCAAAGGAATTACTAAAGCCGGTGTTGGGGTAGAAACAATCAACTGCGAATTTGCCGAACCGGGAGAAATTCAAGAGGCGATCGAGAAATGCGCGGGATTTATCATCGGTACTCCGACTTTAGCAGGACACGCGCCGACGCAAATTCAAACGGCTTTGGGAGTTGTGTTGTCTACGGCCACTAAGAGCAAATTAGCCGGGGTTTTCGGGTCTTTTGGCTGGAGTGGAGAGGCGATCGACTTAGTTGAAGGTAAGCTGAAAGATGCTGGCTATCGCATCGGATTTGAGCCGATTCGAGCGAAGTTTAAGCCGACGGCTGCGACGATTCACGAGTGCAAAGAGGCGGGAACGGATTTTGCTCAGGCTTTGATTAAGTCGCAAAAATTGCGTGCGCCGAAACCGCAGTTGACTGGTGGGAGCGATCGCACGGAACAAGCAGTGGGAAGATTAGTCGGTTCCCTGTGCGTACTCTCGGCGAAGCGCGGGGATGTCACCAGTGCGATGTTGGCTTCCTGGGTGTCGCAAGCCACGTTTAGCCCTCCGGGTTTGACGATTGCGGTGGCTAAAGATCGATCGATCGAAGCTTTGATGTACGCCGGAGATAAATTTGTGCTGAATATCTTAGCTGAAGGGCGACAGTTGCGGAAGTATTTCATGAAAAACTTTGCTCCGGGAGAAGACAGATTTGCCGGAGTTGAAACAACAGAAGCTAGCAACGGCTGTCCGGTTTTGACTGATGCTTTAGCTTATCTGGAATGCGAAGTAATAAGTCGGATGGAATGTGGCGATCACTGGGTAGTTTATGCGGCGGTTGAAAACGGTCATTTGCAGAAAAATGACGGGGTGACAGCGGTGCATTACCGGAAATCTGGGACTCATTATTAAGCTGCGATTAAGACACGGCAATGCCGTGTCCTTACAGGTTTGTAGTGAGGAATTTATTCCTCAAATTGTGATGAGGAATAAATTCCTGATTACCAGAAAGAATTGGTTTAAAGCCGGAACCGTTGTAGGGGAAAATTAAAAGAGGACTATTCATTGCTCCAATCCTCTTCCTTTGTATTACTTCCGGTTAGATCGGAATTATTCAACCACAGAGAACGCAGAGAACGCAGAGGAAGAGTAGAGAATTTTATCATTCCGATGCTACTGGATTTGATATCAACTGTCAACTGTCAACTGTCCTCAGCAGTCTTTTCCGGCCACAGATAAATAGCGCCAGAAATCAAAGTTAAAGCTACAGAAACCCAAAAGGCAACTAATGCCGGAATATTCCACGATTCGGACAGGGGAGCGATTAAAAGTGCGATCGCCACAATCTGACTAACCGTCTTCAACTTCCCCCAAATATTAGCTCCAGAAATCGTAGTTTTATTAACACGCCACCCGGCAATTGTCAACTCCCGCCCCAAAATCAAAAACACTGCCCAAGCCGGGACTTTACCCAACTCAATCAATACTAAAAGTGGCGCGAGCACCAACAGTTTATCCACCAAAGGGTCGAGAAACTTTCCCAAATCGGTAATTTGGTTCAGCTTCCTAGCCAAATAGCCGTCCAGCCAATCAGTAGCCGCAGCTACCACAAAAATCGCGGTGCAAATCCAGCGGCTTTGGGCGCTTGGGTCATACAAACCGTAGAGCAGAAACGGCACTCCCAGCAAGCGAGAAAAAGTAATCAAATTAGGCAAATTCATCATAGAAGGAAGAGGGAAGAAGGAAGAGGGAAGAAGGAAAAAGGAAGAAAATAGAGGGAAGAAGGAAAAAAATAGAGGAAAGAGGGAAGAAGGTAGACGCAAAAATTAAGGGCAAGCTTTTTACAAGCTTGCCCTTAATTTAACATTTTTTGGTAGCTGTTTAACTTTTAGAAAAACAGCTTTTAGCTTAATATTCATCTAATCGCAGCTCACAAAAAATAAACAGACAACTCAAAACAGCAGCTTGATTAACACGCACCGTTTCTACTAAAAACAACCCCAATTGTTTTGCAAATCAGACTGATATCGTAGGCAACAGACCACTTGTCCTGATACTCAAGATCCATGCGCATAATCTCATCAAAGTCTTTAACTCCAGAACGTCCGTTGACTTGCCACTCCCCAGTCAGGCCGGGTTTGACATTTAAACGCTGCCAGTGAAAATCCTCATAGTCAACAACCTCATAGTGAATTGGCGGTCGAGTTCCCACCAAACTCATCTCGCCGATCAACACGTTCCAAAATTGAGGCAACTCGTCCAAACTCGTGATCCGCAAAAAGCGGCCGACGCGGGTAATTCGCGGGTCATTGTCATTCTTAAAAGTTTGACCCTTGGCTTCGTTGGTAACTAGGTGTTTGAGCTTTTCTGCATCGACAACCATCGATCGAAATTTCCACATCCTGAAATGCCGCCCTTTGAACCCACAGCGGACTTGACTGTACAGCAGCGGGCCTGGACTGTCCCAAAGCATCGCCACCCATATCGGCACCGCCACCGCAGCAGTGATTGCCAGTCCCAGCAGCGAACCCAAAATGTCGATCGACCGCTTGACCTTGCTAGTTACGGATCGGTGAAGAGGCTGTTTGGATACACAAACCCTGTAAGTAAATTTCGGAACAAATAAGGAAAGCATTTCGGATAATACTGATAATTTAGAGGCACTCATCACAAATTTTATTGGATTTATCTCAATTTTAACGAGATCTCACATCCATCTTATGAGACTCAACAAACTTGAACCACCTCAAATCCTGGGCTTTGCACAATCTTTAAAAAGCTGCCACACTTTTATAAAGTTTCTGTGTATTTCTTCTCAAAAGGTATAAAAATTATGTAAAATTAAGTACATTTACTGAAAAAATTAATTTTTGTGACCAAAAACCTGGTTTCTACGAGGAATATTCGGGAAGACAGGGAGAATTCCACTGAGAAACCAGGTTTTTGGCAGTTTACCAAAGCACAGGGGATTTAAGCCCCCACCTTTAGGTGGATTGTTTTTAGGCAGGGGCTTAAATCCCCGGCCTAAAAACTTCGCACTCAACTGTCAACTGTCAACTGTCAACTGTCAACTGTCAACTGTTAACGATCGCTATCCATGCGAACATCCCAAGCAATTGTTAGCGGCTCTAATAATTTTTGCTGGCTGCTAGAGGCGAGCAGGCCTAAATATTCGCGAACAACAGAGGCGTGTTCCACATTCAAACGATAACCCCGCGAGACATCTTCAAAGAAAAGCGGCTCGGCCAAAATTGCTTCCCAATCGGGATTTTGCCTCGACTCCTCGGCTAGCAGCATGAAATCTTCCTCCTCCGGCAAAAGTCCCGCCGGCAATTGTCCTGACAAAATCCGCAGAATCCGGGGCTCGCAGGTGCGCGTGTTCACGCCCTGGCGTTCCAATAACTGCAAAATTTCCTCAAAGCTCAGAGTTTCCCTGCCCAAAACCTGCATTAATTCCCACAGCAGAAAAAAGTCGCTGTACTGTTGTGGCACATCCAAAATTTGAGGATAGAGAGCCAAACTCGCCAACCCGCAGGCAACTTGACCACTTTTTTTGGAATTTTTGATGTTTTGCGGTAAATAACTTAATGGAGAATTGTGAGTTTCCGAAATATCTCGATCGCCCTCCCATTCCCGATCTTGAACCACGATCGCATTCGGCAACTTCTGCCGCAACCAACGGGCGATCGCAGCCCAACCACCCATGCCCCCAGTACAAATCGCCTGATTAATCCCCGCCGGCGACATTCCCGCGCGGCTAAGCAAAGCATTTAATTCACGATTCAACTGCTGCACAAAAGGCACTAAAACTAGACTTTCCAAATCTTTGCGCTTCACATCCCAATGCTGCTGGCCAATATCCAAAACAAAACTTTCTTGATGTTGCAAAATAACTTTTATTTGCCTTGCAGCCTCTAACAATTGCAGGCCAAAAACAGAACCTTGCAACCGCTGCTGCAATTGATAGCGACTCGGTAAATCTGGATGTCCCGGACGTGGCAAATCGATCGACATTCCCCAAGTTTCATTTTTCGCCAACAACTGACAAATAATATCCTGATCGAAAGCATTGCCAGCCGCATCAAAACTTTGGCAAGTAAAATCAGCACGAGTTAAATCTTGAAGATTTTCCGGCAACTCAACTAAAGCTAATTCCACTGTCACCGCCCCCGCATTCAGAATCAAAGTTCCCCCGCTAAAAGACGAAGCATTTACAGTTAGCGGTGCAGCTTCTGCGAGTTCGCTATTAATAGAATTAATCGCCGAAGATGGCACTTCTGTGGGATTTTTGATGGGAATTACAGCAGCAACCAAAGTGGCGATCGCATCTTCTACTACAAAAATTTGCGAACCAGAAGCCACCAGATCCGCGCCCAAAACAGCCTCCCGCAGGTTAAACCGATAAGCATCCGACCAGCTCGCCGGAGTTCCCAAAATCACACCCTGCAAGTCTTTCAGGGCTGCATCGAGAGTTTCTGCTGTCAGTCCCGAAGCTTTACAGATTAAATTAGAAACTGGCAAGAGAGCAAAATTTGCCGCCATTGCAGAATCCAAAACTTCCCCCACTTTGCCAAATTTTTGCCCCTGGTTGCTCGGATTCAAAGTAGCCAGCAGCGCCCGCACAGCGTGCAGTGGTAGGGCGATCGACATAGCCCGATTTGACGACCACTGCAACAGCGGTTCGTACATCCCAGCAGTTGCGCGCTGATAAGGAATGCCCACCTTTAAAGGCAATTTAAAATTTTGCAGTAAAAATTCTCCCGCAGGTACATCCAACTGCCGGCATCCCACCGACTTGACTGTCACCTGCTGGCCACTTGTGCTGTTTGGGGCTGTTTCCTCGATCGCCACGACTGAGGGAATGCGAAAGCTCGCGCTCGCTACGGCAAACTCAGCCTGCGGTGTTTCCCAGTAAATCGGGTGCAACTGGCCGTTGGCGCGATCGAGTAAAGCCGCCGACAGCCCACAGGAACCGAAATCAATGCCCAAATACCAACGAGAATTCTGGCGTTTTGGGGATTGAGAGGATGAAGGGGCGATCGCACCTGGAACAGAATGCAGCGCCGACTCTTGCTGCTGTGGAACAGCAAATTCGCGAGACTCGGACTCGGTTATTTTCTCAACAACTCCGGTTTTACTCTCTGTAGAAATTAGGTTTTTTTTTTACTTTCTGGAGGTTCGGCAGTTTGGGACTGTTCTCCATTGGTATCGTTCAAACTCGCCAAAATCTCGTCTAGCGTCAAATTCGATTCATCTTCCTCAGCAAACAAATCATCCTCAAGTTCGTCTTCTAAAACAAAGGGTTCATCCTCAGATGAAAGTTCCAACACGTCGGAGAACAAATCCTCCAGCGATCCGAGTTCTTCCTCTGCCGCTTCGCCCGATGGATCACTCGCCGATAAATCTAAGCTGTTAACCGCACTGGAATTCGATCGCCGTTCCGCAGTATTGTCCAATCCCTCCAGATTGTAGAGGTCTGTCTCCAACAGTTCCAGAGTATTAACGTCCAACTTTAGGGCTCGATCGAGGTCATCTTCTAATGCCTCAACCGGTAGCAAATCCTCGTCCGGCGAAGCTTGGATGTAAACATCATCGAGTCCCTGGGACGAGGTTCCAAACTCGTCAGTTTGAACATCACGGGCACTCGGCACGTGGTTGGGTTGGTTGGGGCTAATTTCTGCTGGCGATGGAGGCGTAGCAGCAGTGTCGAAATACTCACTTAGGTTTTGAGCCGTTTCTAGATTTTCTCGATCGTCCAAGTCAACTTTTGGCTCGATCGAACTTAAGGCTGACGGTTCTGAAACCTGAGATACTGTTGCCGCGATCGAACTTAAGGCTGGCGGTTCTGAAACTTGAGGTATTGTTGTAACTTGTGGTTCAAATAAATCTTCAGTATCTAAAGTTAGAGCCTCTACAGAATTACCAATTACGAATTCTGACTCTTCATCTGTCATATAATCTGACAGCGATTCGCCTTCATCCAGCAGATTGGCAAACAAATCTTCAACAGTATTTAGGGGTTCTGCCCTTTCACTTTCTGCCACAATTTGAGATTGTGCCGCTGCACTTTCGGCAGCAATTTCACTATTTTCGATCGTAAAATCTTCTGGTTCTAATTCTAGTTCTGCGACGGCTTCTCCTGCAAACAAACTCGCGTACAAATCCTCAACATTTTCGCCCTTTTTTGCTAACAGATCTTCCGACTCACTGCCAGAAAACTGAGTTTCCAGTCGAGGTCTTTCGGGTGAATAACCAAACAAATTGTCTGCCCAATCTGGGAGCGATAGAGGGGCTTCAAGGCGATCGCTATCGCGCCTCAATTTTCCGAATTGCGAAGAAATTTCTGTCCCGGCGTAGGGCAATCTGTCTTGATCAGGGAGTTCGCCGCTGCGCTCTTCACTGTCGGCGGTGGCTGAGGGTTCGATCGCAGTATTTGAGAGAGCGGGAGTGGCCCAGGAGCGATCGGCTGCGGTTGGGGTGGTCGTTTCGAGATTTGCCTGGGCGATCGGCTGCTGCACGTAAGAAGACCCTTCTCGTCTCAACTGTGTGGCCAAGTGGTCAACAAAAGCCGCCAACATTGCCTCGCTCTGCTGGCTCAAACCATACATATTATCGATTCCTTGTCCCAAGGAAGCTTGATAGCTTTGGAGATTTGCTTCCAAAGCCTCGAACACGATCCCCATCGTAGAATCGAGCCTCATCAGCAGACTGTCAGCACTAGCTTGGAAGCGTTGCATTTGCTCCAATCTTTGAGCTGGTGTCAACAACGGGTGTTCTTCTAAGGTTTGTGGGTTTAAAGCCGATGGCTGCGATTGTGCAGCACTGCTTGGTAACAACTGATTTTCTAGGCTACGGAAAATTTGCGATAAATCGCGATCCAAGCTTTCTTCCAAGCGCCCCGTCAGTACCTGCAAGAATTCAGAAATGATTTGCTGTTGGTTTGCTTGTTGCTGAGCTAGGGATTGTTGCTGCTGTCGTTTTGCTTCTAGCTGTTGGATTTCTTGAATTAAAGCTTGCTGCTGTTGTCGCAGAGCTTCTATGTCTTCTTGGAGCGGCCCCGTCAGGCTTGAGCGCAGGTTACTGATTTCCCCGGTGACGGCAAGCATAATTTGCTCTGCTGCTGAGGGGCGATCGACCCTCGGCGGCATTTTGGGCACTGGAACTGGTTCCGGGCGGACATTTGGGCTGGCTGGCCCTTTGCGGGCAGCTACCTTTGAGTCTGAGGAAACCAGATAAGCGCGAACTCGCTCTAAAAGTTGGCGCTGGTGGACAGTATCGATCGAACCCGTCCAAGGCAAGCGGGGTGCGGGCTTGCTGAGTACCTCATCAATCTCAGCAATAAGTGCTTGAATTTTGTACTTCTGAGAATTCAAGGGCGGAACCTCTGGGAATGCGGCTAGGGAGAAACTCGATCGGCAAAAGATTGAAGTCAGGCGGCAGCTATGCCAATAGATAGAATAATCTGAATGCGAGTTCGTCAATAATTTACTAATATTTTCCGACAACTGTGAATCAACCTTTTGCCTTCGGATGACTTCTCTTGCATATAATATGTTAGCCGGTACTTCCGCATCAAATGCCCGGTAATTCAGTTGACAGTTGACTGTTGACAGTTGAGGGCGACCTCTCCCGGTCAGGAAGAGGATTGGAGTAATAAATCGTCTGCTTTTAATTTCTCCCGATCAGGGTTCCGGCTTTAAACCAATTCTTTCTGGTAATTTCGACTGCCTGCAAGTGATCTCAAATTCTGTGGCTGCTGTCATTGTTTCCGGGCACAGACAGGCGATTCAGCCAAGAGGGATAGCAGCGATCGCACGAACTGCCACTGTCTCACCCATAACCCCGCGTTTGCGACGGTGGCCCCGCGCCCAGTCTCTCATCAGGTAATGCGGTAAATTTTTGTTTCCATCTTTCACAGACTTGGAAAAAACCTCAAACAATCTGCGATTTGGGATTCCCGGATTCCGGCTTGTCCCCGTACACTCAATTTGACAAATCTTTCATCATAGCTTTTGATCTGTGTTCATGGCTAGAGATTAATGGTACTATAATCTCAGGGGAGCATAAAAAAATGCTGGAAATTGAGTTGGTTTCGGTTGCCAAGAGCGCCAACATTTGGGCTGGGAATTGCTGTATATTTTTCTGGTAGTGCTGACATTTGACTGGTTGCAGAGAGTTGCAGTCGGATGTGGTCGCCGTCTGTCCGGTGTGCGGACTTATGCTGCCACTAGCCGATCGACTGCCGAGCCTGTTGACCACAAATCTCTGAGCAGTGTTAAGCTTGTGTTCGCGAAGTGCTTGTCTTCGGTAAGTCGATCGCTCAGTCGGTTGCCGCGCTGCTAAAATTTTGTTAATAAAATTTGCTCCGCGGTATGTATCTAAACAATTATGGTATGGTGTTTGGTTTCTAGCTCACAATCAGAGCTTGAGGCTATTAATCCCCATATTCGACCTTTGACGGCAAAACTTTAGAGGAAAAATTGCTGATTTTAGATCCTTGTTTCTCAAATGCTTGAATCTCAAATCGAATGACTCGGCTGCAAGCTATTTCTAACTGCCCAGCGCAGATCAAGCACATAAATTAAAATGATGGCCTCATGGAAGACCGCTTTAACGCCCGAGATCCAAATTCCGATATAAATCAATTGATAGTTTCTACTCCTTTTTTTGCAGGATTACCCGATCCTGTAATCGAGAAAGCAACTGTCCACATCGTTACCCGCAGTCATCCGTCAAATCAAGTGATTTTACTCGAAAATGACTGGGGAACATCCGTGTATTTTATATTGGATGGTTGGGTGAAAATTCGCACCTACAACCTAGACGGAAAAGAAGTAACGCTGAATATTTTAGGGAAAGGAGAACTATTCGGGGAAATGGCAGCGATCGAAGAAACACCGCGATCGACAGATGTGATCACCCTAGCCCCGACACTGATCGGAAATATGCCAGCTCAGGATTTTGTGCAGCTTATTCATACCGAGCCCCTCGCAGGCATTCGGCTAGCTCAATTGATGGCACGCCGCCTGCGGCAAGTCAACCGCCGTCTGCGTTTGCGAGAATCGGACAGTACCTCGCGAGTAGCAGATATTTTGTTATTTTTGGCAGAGGGGCAAGGAAAAATCATGTCAAGTGGAGGCACAGAAATTCCCAACCTGCCGCACAGAGAATTAAGTAGCCTCAGCGGGCTGGCTCGCGAAACGGTAACGCGAGTGCTCAGCAAGCTGGAAAAAAAAGGAACGATTCTGCGCGAACGTGACGTTTTGTGCATTCCAGACCTACACGCCTTAGAGCGTCTGTTAATGTAGAAGTATCAGAGACTGCTAATTAGAATCTAATTCAAAAGCACTCTCTGTTAACTAACTGATATTGATGATTTCTCGCCGGAGGTAAAGCTGTGAGTTTTAAGAAAATTTTCGCCGCCGTTGATGATTCCGATCTAGGCCACCGCGTCTTTAGTCAAGCTTTAGAATTAGCTGTGGGCGATCGGGCAAAGATGATGTTATTTCACTGCGTTACTGTCAACACGCTGGGCGAGACGGCAGTGCCAATTCCGGTCGATTTGGGCATGAATGTCGAGTTAATGGATCAAGCTTATCAAGCTCAACGTTTGCGCATGGAAAGGGAGGTAAAACAGGCTGAGGGTTTGCTGAAAAATTATAGCGACGCCGCCGCCAAGCAAGGATTGGAGGTGGAATTTGACTGCCAAATGGACGGCGATGCGGGGCATTCTGTCTGTGAACACGCCCAAACTTGGGGGGCAGATTTAATAGTAGTAGGAAGACGCGGCCGCACGGGGTTCACAGAAGCTTTCCTCGGCAGTGTCAGCAATTATGTTGTTCACCACGCATCTTGTTCGGTTTTTGTAATTCAGGAAGTCAAAGCGGAAAAATAATGCTGCTGAAAATTTTTGCTGAGAAATCCATCTAAAATAAGACTTGCGTTCGTACTTAAACCCGGTTTCTATGATCAAGATTAAATTTGGCGGCGACGCATCCAAACAGTGAAACCGGGAAGCAGTCTTATAGCGCGCAAGTCCTGTAAAAGCTATCATCTAAAATCTAAAATCGGAAAACTGGGAATCAGCCGTATAGCGGGCAAGTTCCGTAAAATCTAAAATCTAAAATCTAAAATCGGATGAGTGATTTTTTGTCAGCAGATGCCACGTCTAATTCGGGCAGTTCACCCAGTAAAAATAATGAGCCGGAAACCGCCGCTATTTCAGATTTGGCGGGCGATCGCAAAAATCCAGCTCCGGGACCCACCACTAGGGAAGCGCCTTTGAGGCTCGTAGAAACGGCATTTTTAGCAAGTACCGCTAGCTTGATTTGGCTGATCAATTATTACTTTCCGCTAGGGCCTTTGCTGCGGGTTTTTTTCCCGGTACCCATTGCCCTAGTTTACCTGCGCTGGGGCAACAGATCCGCTTGGATGTCAGCTTTGGTATCGGGTTTGCTGCTGTCGGTACTCATGGGCCCGACGCGAAGCATTTTATACGTGATTCCTTTTGGAGTTATGGGAGTTGCGCTGGGAGGACTTTGGCGGCGCAAAGCGAGTTGGTCTGTGTCTATTAGTGTGGGCGCGCTAATTGGTACTGTTGGCTTCTTTTTTAAGTTTTGGCTGCTGTCAGCTTTGGTGGGTCAAGATCTCTGGGTTTATGTAACCGCCCAGGTAACAGAGATTGTGGAATGGGTGTTTGTGAAGCTGGGCTGGCTGAGTGTGCCGAGTTTGAGTACAATTGGGGCGATCGCCGCTGGGATGATTTTGGTTAATAATATTGTCTATTTATTTGTAGTGCATTTAGTAGCTTTGTTGCTGCTCGATCGTTTGGGAAATCCGATTCCGCGGCCACCACGCTGGGTGCAAGTTTTAATCGATTATGAAGAGTAATCGGAAGGAAGAAGGAAGAAGGAAGAAGGAAGAGGGAAGAAGGAAGAAGGAAGAAGGAAGAAGGAAGAAGGAAGAGGGAAGAGGGAAGAAGGAAGAAAGATTTTGTAACTGATTTAACTGATGCCTGTTGAGGGAAGGAAAAAAATAAAATTATCCGCTTTACCTCTTTCTGGTTTTTCCGACAATTATCAATTCCCCATGACTAATGACTAATGACTAATGACTAATAACTAATAACTAATGACTAATGACTACTGACTACTGACTACTGACTAATTTATGATTCATACTTATACAGAAATTGAACAGGGCCAGCGGTGGCTCGATCGCTATCAGGGAAAAAAACCGATATTTGCCTGCGTGTTAGGATTTACCGCAACTGGCTTAATTCCGGGGATTTCGGCAGCAGGAGCAACCCCGCGCGATCGACAATTTACTTGTTTAGCCGATGCAGAATTTTTGTATAACGGCCCCCAACCGTCGCCGCAATATCCCTTGCCGCCCCTAGAAGCCGGGGCCTCGCCGGTACTAATATCTCGCGCCGTAATCGAAGCTTTGGAAATTCCGCTTTACCTGTTTAATGCTGGTTTACCCCTGCCGCCTCCCGTACCTGCAATTGATTTGGGCGGTACTGCGGCAAAATGTCTTACTTCTGGGAATGCTTTGGAACTAGAAACAGTCAAACATTTGCTGGAACAAGGATTAATTTGGGGGGCTAAATTGGCCGCTGAAACTAATGGCAATTATTTAATTTTAGGGGAGTGCGTAGTTGGGGGAACGACTACTGCTTTGGGCGTGTTAATGGGTTTGGGAATTGCAGCAGCGGGCAAAGTTAATAGTTCCCATCCTCGCTGCAATCATACTCAAAAATTGGCTGCGGTGACAGCGGGACTAAATAATGCTGGGTGGGAAATCGGCGGAAAAAATAGCACTCCCCTGGATTTGGTAGCGGCGGTGGGCGATCCGATGCAAATAGCGGTGGCGGGAATGGCGATCGCCGCGAGTCGGACTTGCGGGGTACTTCTAGCTGGCGGCACGCAAATGCTGGCAGTGTATGCTTTGATGCAGGCTCTAACCCGCGAATATGCTTTGTTATGGTGTCCCGAACAAGTCGCGGTGGGGACTACGCGCTGGGTAGCCCAAGACCCGACAGGAGACACGGTGGGACTCGCTAAGGATATCGGCGGTGTGCCTTTGTTGGCTGCACAGTTAAGTTTTGCGGGTTCTCGGTACGCGCAACTACAAGCTTACGATCGCGGGTATGTGAAAGAAGGTGTCGGTGCGGGTGCGTGTGCGATCGCCAGCGGCTTGACTGCAAATTGGACTCCAACCCAACTCCTGCAAGCTGTTGAGATCCTAGCATCGCGCTGTGAAATTAAACATTAAAACCGGGTTTTTCGTTTTCTGTGCGTCCCGGAATGTGAGGAACTTAAGATTAAAAATTCAGATTTGCGATCGAGCTGCGAAGCTAGTTGTGCTGCTCAATTAGCTTCGTTTGGGCTGAATAATTATATCATTTTCTGTAACATTTTTGCTTTCAGATTTACAGAATATTCTACACAATATCTCGCTTTGATGCAGTAGACCTCCTGCGAAAGTCTGATATAATTGTCAAATAAATAGAAGTTCAACGCATCAAAAATGAGTTACGAAAAAGT